>JAUUYW010000242.1 GCA_030590265.1 Candidatus Krumholzibacteriia bacterium | reverse complement strand
CTGCTTCCTCCAGATAGCCCAGGTCGAAGGTCATGTAAACAACCTGGCCTGCTTCGGGTCCGGTGTTGTCGTCATAAGTTACAACTCCGGCCACGGTGGCGTTGAAGATGGAACGCATGACCAGGTCCGCATCTGAAGAGGGCACAACCACATCGCTGGCTGCAAGATCATAGGGGTTGATGGACATATCCAGTTCCACTGGAATATCCAACAGGTGGGGTCTTACCATGAAGGGATGATGTTCAAGCCCCGCCGTGGGCACCATAGGACCAATTCCAGCCCCCCACCATTCATCGACGTGAAGAACATCAGCGGCAAATTCAGGGTCGAATACTGAGGAGAAAACCGCATCGGCCACCGCACCGCCTTCCACCAGAATACGCCCGCCTTGATTGGCGTAGGCCACCAGGTTTGAGCGCAGTAAAGGAAATCCTACAGGATATGGATTGTTGCTGGCGGCCAGGAAGACGGCATCACGCCCCTGGAGTTGATCGCCACTGATTTCATCCGGAGGGAGAATTTCCACGGTGTACCCGGCATCGACCAACCACTGGGCCATGTCCGTGCCCTGGGTGCGGGCATCCTTGTCCCCGGGGAGTTCCCTGCCGAACTCGGTGTTGTCAATGACCAGGATTTCGCCCAGGGAAGCAACCACAAAAACATCCCAGGGACCGCTGACAGATGCATTGGGGATCGCGGCCCCATCGTAGGCGGTGACCGTGTACTGGATTTCGTCACCCACTGCAATTTCGCCAGCAGAAAGAGGAAATTCCAATTCAAACAAATCTTCCGTCTGGATCAGTGGGAAAGGTCCTTGGCTGCCTCCACCATTCAGGCGGTATTCCAATTCCACCTGGGCAACACCAACATTGTCCGTAACCAATGCTGAAACTGTGGGAGGCCAGTTGGCGGGAACCTGATCGATCAGGGCAACATGGAACATCAGAGGAGGAACTAAATCCGTTCCCACAACAAATGACCAAGGTGTTTCCAGTCCCCCATGTGGAGCTATTATTGTAATTCCCTGGTCATCACCGGCGATTAAGTGGTATTCAATCAATCCACCGCCCATGAGGCCGGGAATGTCCCCGCTAAAAAGATCGCCGCCCATTTCCAACAGGGGTTCTCGATTCCAAGGACCGCCTTCCTGCCTCCAATACAATGACAAGGAATCGAGGTCCAATCCCGTGCGACTGGTAATGGTGGCGTTTACAGTGTAAGGCCCTGCCGTATTTTCAGTATCAGGCAAAGGATCGTGTTGAATCAGGGGCCCCCAATAGGTCACTGCAGCGAAGGCGTCGATGATTCCCCAGCCCGTATCATTGTCCGGGTTTTCGGGATGGCTGGCGGTTTGCCGCAAAGCTTCCCGCACCTGCATGGGTGTCAAGCTGGGCACCCTTTCCAAAATCAAGGCTCCAACTCCTGCAACCAGAGGTGCGGCAAAGCTGGTGCCATTGGCCGTCATGTAATAATCATCATTGTAATAATTGGCGACAAAAACACTCATGCCCTGGGCGGCCAGATCAGGTTTGAAACGTCCGTCATAAGTGGGGCCGGGAGAGCTGAAAGAGGCAACATCCCCATCCAGGTCCACCGCGGCCATGGCCACCACACTGTCGCCATCAGCCGGGGCAGTCAAATATCCCCAATCAGGATTATCACGTTCATTTCCGGCACTTGTATAGACCGGCATCCCCCGCTCGACAGCCATGTCTGCGGCCACTGTGGTGACAGCGGTGTTCCCATCCATATCTTCGTAATCATACCAGTAAAAATAGCCAAGACTGCTGGTGATCATATCGGCACCAAGCGATTCAACCCACTCCACGGCGGCGACCCAATTGTCTTCTTCGATCTCTGTTTCACTACCAGTGTCTTCGGTCATGGCCAGAATTACCGACGCTCCATAAGCCGGACCCACCAGCTCGCCACTGCTGAATCCTGCGTAAGTTGAAAGCACCTGGGAGCCATGGCGGTGCTGCCATTCATGGTCACCTGGTTCCCATTCCACCGAATCGTCATCATGCACAAAATCCCACTGGTCAAGGATCGGGATATGTTGCAGAGAAATGTGTGTGAGCACGAAACCGGCATCCAACTGGGCGATGATCACACCGGATCCGGAAAGTCCCAGATCATGGACTGGGGGAACGTTGATCTGTTCCAGGGTTGGCAAGGAAGCTCCGTAGTCGATAGTCCAACGGCCGGCGCTGCGCTTCTGAGCCGCCTCCACCGCTGCATCGGCCTCGGCCCGTGCAGATGGATCGGGTTCGATGACAGGCCGCACAAATTGGGCCAGCAAATCAACCTTGGCCACAAAAGGCAACCGGTTGATGGCCTCGATCTGATCGACCGTGGCGTTGAAGCTTCCGGCGTTGATCCAGCGGGATTGTCGACGAGGTTGAGCACCTGTAGCAGCCACCGCCGACAGATAAGCAGGAGCCACGGGCACATCCCTCAAATCAATGGCAGCCTTCCCAACCGGATTGACCCGCTCCCGACGAGCCAGGGCCCGAGCGGATAGTGACGCACGAGCATCGGCAAGTGCAGCCGGCAAATCTTGAGGATCGATATTTTTATCCTTGAAATAGATCCACACTGGATAGGATCCGTCCGCTTGGCGAGGACCGTTGTCCCCCGCTTCGATGGCATGTTGCAGCCGTAGTCCAATGTCCCCTGCTGAAATAACAAACCCTGGCAAAGCCATCAACAAAACAGTGACGATGGTCAAGCGTTTCATGTCCTTAGCCTCCGCGAATCTGATCCCAATAACAATGCGCACCATTACGGGAAAGCCCCGGCACCAGGCCGGGGCTCTCTTCAATCAACTCTTCTTACCGTACCAGGGCCATTTTGCTGGTGCGGGTCTCTTGCTCAGTCACCATATACAACATGTAGTTGCCGGAAGAGACGGCGCGACCGTTGGAGTCACGTCCTTGCCAGACAACACTGTGTTCACCAGCGGAGAACACCTGATCAGTCAGTTCACGAACCAGACGACCGGACATGTCATAAACAAAAATCTGCACGTTCTGTTCACGTTCCAGATTGAATTTGACCGAGGTCATGGGGTTGAAGGGGTTGGGATAGGCACCCAGCAGAGCGGTGGCCAGGGAAGGAACATCCTCAACTTCATCTTCCACCACATCTTCGTTGCCAACGGTGCCGTTCAGACGCACGACGAAGGGTTCCAGGAAGAAATCTTCGTTAACGAAAGCACCCACAATGGTCATCCCGTCACCGGAAATACCAGTGATAGAATCGAGAGCCAATCCCTCATGACCGGTCACACCTTCCTGGTCCAGATAATCCGAGAACAGCATCATGCCGTCTTCGGGAGTCCAGATGAAGGCCCGGGGAGTGCTGAAGAAGCGGTTGCCACTGAAGCCAACCACTTTTCCGTCATCGGAAATATCAAAAGCGATGCTGCCCCAATTCTCGTCCCCGGGCAGAGTGCCCAGGTTGATGGCACCAACATTGTTGTCCCAGTACAGGGCTGAGGTGCCCCAGGTACCACAGATCATGGAACCATCGCTGGATGTGGCTAAACATTCGCTCGCATCATCTGCGTTAACAACCATTTGTGGCCCGACAACATCGTCAGTCCACATGGCAGCGCGCCGGTGACCCTGGACGGGGTGCTCATCAAAGCCAACCACGGTCGTTCCATCATCACTGATACCGGTGCCGCGGCTGCTGTTGCCACTGGTGCCCAGGTTGACGGTTCCAACTCCCTTGGTCCATTTGTAGGCCACGGCTGAACAGCCGACCCACTGCAAACCGGTGCCCATGGTGCCGTCGAAATTCAATTCATATGGGGAGCTGATGCCGCTTCCGCAAGGTTCTCCATCGGGAGTAATCGGAATGAGATTATAACCTTCGTCGTCATTCCAATACCCGGCCTGATCAAGGGCTTCTGCATTGTCAAATTGAACGGAGAGGTTAAGTCCATCACTGCTCAGATAGTGACCATTAAGACCTTCTGGGGTATCGCCCATATCGGCCAGGTAAACCAAACCACCATCTTCGGTGTACAAGAACAAACCACCCCAAGAGCCACCGATAACAGTGCCGTCATAGCTGGCATGAATCGCCCCGGGAAAGAAACTTGACCCCATGGGTAATACTTCAAAAGTACCCCCGGCCAGGGCCATGGATCCCAATCCAATCATGGAAATCAGGAGACAGGCAAAAAACGCGTTAGTCTTCTTCATCATGAATACCTCCAACTAGTGTGTCACAACAGAATACCTCTGCCGGCAAGAATCCTCGTTGCCGAGGAAAAGACATCAAGTCGGTGCGGTCCGGGATGGTGCCCACCGCACCCCATGACTCGAAGGAGTAGACATGATAGTCACAATATCTTTGCCCTCGCCACACAGGGTGTCCCGAAAATGTGCAGAAATCATGTAATTCGTTATATGATTGTCAGCTTGGGGTGATCCCGTGATGGCCAACTCTAAAATGATACGGGCCCCAGGAGGTTCAATATGGTGTTGGCCAATTGAAAGAATCGTGTTTAGGATGGTGCGACTAGCGAAGCACTTAATATTGGACATCATTTTTTCCTGATTTTTAGAAAATCCACTGTGACCCTTTTCATGTTGGTATGGAGCAGTCATGCTGGAATGGAGTTGACCTCATGCTCAATGGCGTAATCATAGCCACTGCCTTGGCACTGGCCGGCTACCTGGCTTTTTCAAAAAAACTCGCCGGCAGTTCGGACTGGAAGGCCACCGTAACTCCCTTGGCCTCAATCATGGGCAGTGGATTTCTCGTCAGTGCTCCTCTTTTGGCTGGCGTCGTGGGGAATCTGGCCCTCTTTTTCATGACTGCATTGTTGGTGCTGGCATATTTGGTGGGCAGCACGATTCGGTTTAATATCCGCTATTTCGAACCCATCGAACATTCCAAACAGGGCGCAATTCAGGAAATCGCCTTTGTTTCACGCATTGTGCTCTCGGCTGCCTACTTTGTCTCGGTGAGCTATTACCTTCAGCTCCTGGCGGCCTTTGTTCTGCGCGGCTTTGGAATTCAGGATCCAATGGTGGCCAACATCATCACTTCAGCGCTCTTGATTTTGATTGGCGGGATAGGCATTTGGCGCGGGCTGGATGAACTGGAAAAAGTGGAACGGTTTGCGGTGAGCTTGAATCTGGGAGTGATCGGAGCCCTCCTGTTGGCGTTGATGGTTTACAACGGCCAGCTTCTGATGGGTGGAAACTGGGCCCTTTCCCCACTCTCAACCGACATCAATTTTCGGGATCTGCGCATTGTCCTCGGCCTGCTGATTGTTGTGCAGGGGTTTGAGACCTCCCGCTATCTGGGCAGCCAACATCCGGCCGAACAACGCATCAAGACCATGCGCAACGCCCAGATTATTTCCGCCTGCATTTATCTGGTGTTTATTGGCTTGGCCACCGTCTTGTTTCATGACGGACTCAGCACTGATGTGACGGCTATTATCGAGATGACCCGGCCGGTCGCTATCGTCTTGCCCCTTCTGTTGGG
>JAUUYW010000193.1 GCA_030590265.1 Candidatus Krumholzibacteriia bacterium | reverse complement strand
GCGACATCACCGTCCTGTATCGTACCAACGCCCAATCCCGTGTTTTGGAAGACGCTCTGCGCAGGGCCCACATTGCCTACCAGGTGGTGGGCAGTCTGCATTTCTACGACCGCAAGGAAGTGCGGGACGTGATGGCTTATCTCAAACTCATGGCCAACCCGGCCGATACCATCAGCGCCCTGAGAGTGATCAACGTACCCAAACGCAAAATCGGCAAAACCACCGTGGATCGCCTGATGCAATTGGCCAACCGGGAAGAACTCACCCTGGGCGAAGCCGCTGCCGAAGTCGGGCTGATGGAACAGGAAATTGCTCCCGCGGCCTGCAAGCGGGTGCGTGAATTCTTCCAGATGATCACCCTCTGGCGAACGCGTCTTCAGGGCAATGTCTCGGTTATGGATCTGGTGGAATTGGTGATCTCGGATATTGGTTTCCAGAGTCATCTTGAGGCTGATGATCCGGACACCGCAGGCGCTCGTGGGGAGAACGTGGCCGAACTTTTGAACGCAGCCGGCAGTTTTGATGAGGCCAGCGCAGGTGGTTCCCTCCTGCAATTTCTGGAACAGGTTGCGTTGGTGTCGGATCCGGACAAGATCAGCACCGAAGAAGGTGTCGTGCGTTTGATGACCATCCATACGGCCAAGGGCCTGGAATTCCCGGTGGTGGTGTTGGCGGGCGTTGAAGACGACATTCTGCCCCACATCAACAGCCACGACGAGCAGAGCACACTCGAAGAAGAACGTCGTCTCCTTTATGTGGCCATCACCCGGGCCGAAAAGCGAGTCTACCTGCTCCACGCCGCCCGTCGGCGTCGTTTTGGCACCTGGCAGGACAGCTTGCCTTCACGTTTTTTGGTGGAAGTACCAGATGAACTGGTGGAAAGGCGACACCTGGATATCAGTGAAGCTGCGCCCATTTCTCAGTCACTGTTTGGTGGATCCGGAAATGGTGGTGGATACGGCCGGACCAATCAGCAGCCCAAAGGAAAAATTGGCAAATCCACCTGGAGTTCGACCAGTGGCAGCGCTCGTTCTTTGACCAGCCGACCCGGAAGTCAGGTCAATGGCACGTCGGCCTCCATCAGCCCTGATCAATGGGGATCAAGCAATCGCTCCGATAAAAGCAAAGAGGAAAACAGTGTCGCCGACTGGGACAGCGATGTGTGCCAGGACAACCCGTATTTCTCCGGTCAGCTGGTTACCCACGGAATTTTTGGTTCAGGACGGGTTGTGCGGGTGGAAGGTTCCGGGGACGATACCCTGGTCACGGTGGATTTCTTTCAGGCCGGTCACAAACACATCAACCCCAAGTTCACCACCCTGACACCCCTTGATTGATCGATCATGATCGATCATTGAATTGGTCAATGAATGAAGATGGTTTTTCGCACCACACGGTGGCCGGATGCCAAAAATTCTAACCAGTAGACTCCCGCCGCCATACCATCCACCTCTGCCGGTGAGAAATGCCAGAGGTGTGGAGTGCTGTCCGGCTCTTGGCTGGAACCTGTGGCATCCAACCAACCAATCCGACTCTGGGGGATCTTACGCCCCCGCACATCATAAATATTGACCGAAAGATCGGCACTTTCCAGCAGGTAAATACGGAAATCGGCCCCTGCCAAAGTTGATGGATTGGGCCACGGACCCTCCACCGTAATGAATGGAGAAGACGCGTTGGCCATTTGCATGAAGACCAGTGAATGCGGGTCAATGCTTACGGAATCCACCGGACAATCCACTGCAAATTGGAATTCCTGCTGCCGGCGATCCATGGTCAAAATCAGCTGCGAATCTGTTCCTCCACAATGCAAGACCACCGGGATGGCCATCTCCAACCATCTGTCCTGCAGTTGTTGAAATTTTATACTCACCTTGCCTGTTTCTCCACCGGATTGAACATCAACCCGACTGCTCAAACGGGCCACGGTTTCAGTGTACAACCAGGGAGTGAAAAAATTGTCCAGACTGCGTCCGGCCTGAAGCTCGGCCATTTGGATGAAGTCTGCCGTGGTGGTGGATCCATGGCTCAAATGCGGTGCGGTGGCGTAGTTGTTCAAGAGAATAAAGAAGTCGTCATCACCCAGCAGCAACCGCAAGGAATGCAGCACCCAGGCGCCTTTATCATACACCAAAAAATTGGGGAGGATGGGATCCGGATCGCCAAGCAAGCCATCGCCCACGAACATGTTTTCATGGAAGATGGGACCAATTTGATTCATGTATTCGTTGTAGGCCGGCCGGCCCCTGGTATGTTCCAGCCAAAGGGCTTCACAATAGCGGGCAAATCCTTCGTTCAACCAGATGTCGGCCCAGACAGCAGGGGTCAGGCTGTTGCCAAACCAATGGTGGGCCATTTCGTGCACCACCAGGGTTTCGTACTGGGCGGTGCCAACAAAAAAATAGGTTGGCAGGCTGGTGGCGGTGGAGTGTTCCATGGCGCCACCCCACTTGATTTCCGCCTGGTCGTATTTTTCGCCGTCGAATGGATAAGGGCCCACCAGGTTGACCAAAAATTCCATCGACTCGCAGGTCATGGCCAGATCCGTGACCGCATCGGACAAATCATGGGGGAAAACATGGAATCCCAGGGAGATGTTTTGCTCGGGTCCGGACGACGGGCTGACCAGGCAATTCTCGGTCCAGCCAACGTAGTTGCTCGCGGCCACCGAAACAAGGTACGTGGGCAGAGGAAAGTTTTCACGCCAACTGTAGGTCATCCAGCCAGGCTGGTTCGATTCCACACTCAAAAGGCTTCCGTTTGAAACCAAAGAGAGAGAGTCCGGCACCGATGCGGTCAACGAAACCAGGGCCTTGTCGGACGGGTGGTCCTTGCAGGGCCACCAGCTGTGGGAGGACCAGGTTTCGCTGACGTTGGCGATGATGGGGAAGTCGTCACTGGGGTCGTTGTTGGTTCCCGAGTTGTGTTTGCGAAACATCAGACCCGCATAGAAACTTCCATGGGGCCGAGGGCGGCCTTCATAGGTGACGCAGAGGGTCTCGATTTGGGCTACCGCCAGGGGTGTATTCAAGTGAACCAGAAGGCTGTCACCCAGGTGTTCAAAAAAAAGGATCCCGTCACTATTGGAGACTTCCAGACAATCCAGGGTAGAAACCAAATCCAGATGAATCATTGCCAAGTCGTTTTCCAAGGCTTGCAAGCCCACGTCCACTCGTCCGGAAATCGAGCTGGCGACCGGGTCCAGGGTAATGTCCAAATCGTAGGAGAGGACATCATAGCCACGGGTTCCTGTGGCTGGTGGAGGGGAAGTGGTTTTGCCAGCCAGAGACGGTGGTGGGGTATGGTAGGGGGAGGGTTGAGGGATATCCGCCAATGCTAAAGAGGAGCAAAGGGTGGACACCCACACCAATAAAAAGAAAGCCAAAGTCGTTGGGCTTGTTTTCATAATTGTGATTTCAAAAAACCAGACCTCAAGTTGAAATCGGAACATTGTCTTTCATAAGTCTAGCACGGGGGTGGAGGCAGCGCTTGAAAATTCCTTTCGGCGGGCCCACAATCAGCAGACACCTTTTACCCAAGGAGAAATTTTGGATTTGAAACGTTTGCAGAAATTGGAAAAGTTATCCGGATTGCAGTTGAATCCGGCCGAAAGGAAGAGACTACTGTCGGATCTGAGCGCCCTGGAGAAGTTTGCTTCGGGTTTGCCAGATTTGCCGGATTTGCCGGATCTGCCTGCGGTAACGGATGGTCCCGACACTGGAAAACCCTCGTTATGAATCAATTCCGTTCTTTGACCATGCAGCGGGCCCAACAGCTTCAGGCTGAAGGGGCAGGCTCTGTGAAAAAACTGAGTCAGGCCATGCATGATGCCGCATCAGATGAAAATCCGGCCTTGGGTGCCTACACGAATTTTCTACCAAATGAAAATCACTCCCCAATGGTTTCCGGAAATCTTGAAGGCTTCACGGCCGCCATCAAGGCCAACATCGCCGGCGAAGGTTGGCCCACTCATTGCGGCAGTCGGCTTTTGGCCAACTATTGCAGCCCTTATGACAGCACGGTGGTTCGCAGGTTGCGCGCCTCGGGTTGCGGATTCACCGGGGTGACAACCATGGATGAATTTGGCATGGGGTCATCCTGCGAACACACCACCTTGGGCCGGGTGGTCAACCCCTGGAATTCCGGTTGCTCAGCCGGCGGCAGCAGCGGTGGATCGGCCGCGGCGGTGGCCTCGGGGTTGGCCTGGTTCGCTTTGGGCAGTGATACCGGGGGCAGCGTTCGTCTGCCAGCACATTTTTGCGGAGTGGTGGGGTTGAAACCAACCTATGGCCGAATTTCCCGGTTTGGATTGGTTGCTTTTGTCTCCTCCCTCGATACGATTGGCATTTTAGCCAGGGATGTAACCGATGCCCACACGGTTTTTAACCTCCTGGCCGGCCATGACCCCCACGACAGCACCACGCTGGCTTGCCCGGTGGATTCAAACCCCCTCATGCGGGCCTCCAATCTCCATGGTTTGCGAATAGGGGTGCCGGATGAACTTGCTGAGATGGATCTGGACCCTGAAGTAAGCCAAGACCATCACGAATCATTGCAACGCCTGAAAGCTTTGGGAGCTGAGCTGATTTCCTTGTCCATGAAAAGCATTTTAAACACGGTGCCAATCTACACAGTCTTGAATTGTGCCGAGGCAGCCAGCAATTTGCACCGCTACGATGGCGCTCAATATGGCGTTCGCCAACCAGGGGCAACCTATGGGGAATCCTTGACCGCAACCAGGGAATCTGGTTTTGGATCCGAGGTCAAACGGCGGTTGTTGTTGGGAGCCCATGTTCTTTCCGCAGGTTATCGGCAGCAATATTATTTGAAGGCCTGCGCTGCCAGACAATCTTTGATCCAGGATTTCACCAACCTATTCGGCAAAGTTGATATGCTGTCCCTGCCCACCGCTCCCTGCACTGCCTTTCCTTTGGGGAGTTTTTCAGATGACCCTGTGCGCATGCATCTGACAGATATCCTGACCGCACCGGCCAGTCTTGCCGGCTTGCCCGCCCTGACAATTCCCACCAGTCTCGACTCTCGTGGGCTGCCTCATTCCCTGCAATTGATTGGGCCGGCCTGTGGCGAAAAACAACTGCTGGAATGCGCTCTGGTTTTGGAACGGGATTTGGCGTTCCGGCAGAGGAAGGGAGGACCATGGAAAACCAGCCTTTGAAATTTTCCGTGGGATTGGAAATCCACGCCCGGCTGAAAACGGCCCAAAAGATTTTCTGTCCTTGCGCCAATCATTATGGTGACGAGCTCAATGCCAACACCTGTCCTGTTTGCCTGGGGCTGCCAGGCACTTTGCCGGTTCTCAACTCCCAGGTATTGGAACCTGCCATCAGGGCGGCGGTGGCTCTGGATTGCCAATTGCCACGCATCAGTGAATTCAGTCGCAAAAACTATTTCTATCCCGACTTGCCGCGCAACTACCAGATAACCCAGTACGAACGGCCTCTGGCACTGGGGGGATATCTGTGGGCCGGACCTGCCAATTCACGGTTTAAAGTCAATCTGCAGAGGATCCATTTGGAGGAAGACGCCGGTCGCAGTCTTCATGGTGATGGGCACCAAGCGATGGTGGATTTCAATCGTGCCGGAACCCCTCTCATTGAAATCGTCACCGAACCTGATTTGCAGGACGGTGAAAATGCCCGCATCTGGCTCCTGCGTTTGCGTCAGTTGTTGCGCTGGCTGGATGTGTGTGACGGCGACCTGGAGAAAGGCAGTTTGCGCTGCGATGCCAACGTTGGCCTGAAAGGGACCGGAGTTAATTCGGGCCCTTGGGTTGAATTGAAAAACCTCAACTCATTCAAGGCCGTTGGCCGGGCCGTCGATTATGAAATTCAGCGGCTTGGTCAGAAGATCGAGATGGGGGAAAAGCTGCGTCGGGAAACACGCTCCTGGGATCCAAAGTCGGGATCCACAGCCTTTTTGAGAGTCAAAGAATCTGCCTCCGACTATCGATATTTTCCTGATCCGGATTTGCCCCTGCTGGAACTCGACCAGCGTCTGCTGAAGCAGGTGATTGAAGATCTCGTGGAATTGCCCATGGCCAAAGAAGACAGGTTCCGGAACCTCTTTGGTTTGAAAGAAAATGATGCCATCACATTGTGCCGAACGACTGATCTCGCAGACTATTTTGAATCCTGCATGAAGGCGGTGAAACCCAAAGTTGAGCTTCCTCCTGAAAAGTTGGGACCGCTGGCTGCCAATTGGATTCTGGGTCCTGTTCTCCGTGCTGTTGGGGGACAAGATTCAGGTTTGGCCGATTTGGCTTTGGGCCCGAAAGAATTGGCCCAGATCATCGAATTGCAGGCTTCGGATCAGATCAACCGGACTGTGGCCCGCAAAATGGTGGAGACCGTAATAGCGGACGGATTGTCAGATGGTGTGTTAAAGCTGCCCGCAGATTTCGGACCGGAATCTGCTTTACCAAAGACTGACTTGGAAGAAATATGTGAAGAAGTTTTGTATTGCCATGAAGAGGAGGTGCAGGAATACCTGAAGGGGAAAACCGGACTTTTGAATTT
>JAUUYW010000483.1 GCA_030590265.1 Candidatus Krumholzibacteriia bacterium | reverse complement strand
AGTTCCCCATTGGAAAACTCTGGAAAAGATACAGAATCTTTCCAGAGAACCATTTTGACCGATGTATTGCCTGCATCCAAAATCAAGGAAGCCATGTTCAGGGGCCCTCCTTGTCCATGGGCAAGAAATGAACGTCACCAGCATAGAACAGATTGGTCCGGCCACTGTCGTCCTCCACCAGCAAGGCCCCTTCCGGCCCAACGCCAAGGGACCGGCCTTCAAAAACCTGATCACCTGAGCGGATTCTGATTTGGCGGCCTAACAAACAATCAAGAGCTGAGAGGGAAGGTTGCCAGGGTAACCACCCTTCTCTGGCAAAGCGATCAAACTCATCCTCCACCCTTCGCACAATGCAACCGGCGATGGAACCCGATTTGTGCCTGCGCCCTGTTTCCAAAAAAATACTGGTGGCGGTGTTTCGCAATTCACGGGGAAAGTCTGCTTTTCGAGTCAGAATATTCAATCCCATGCCAGCGATCAGGTTGCCCCCAAAGCTGGTGTTTTCCAGCAACAGACCGCCCAGTTTGGATTCGCCCACCATGATGTCATTGGGCCACTTGAGACGGGCGTCAAGATTGAATTCCTCTCTCAGGGCCAAGACAACCATCAGACCCAACCAAACAGAAAAACCCTTCTGGTGGGATGCCGGATGATCAGGTATGACCACCGAGAGATGCAATCCGCCGCAGTCGATCCAGGTTCGCCCCTGCCTGCCGTGACCGGCAGACTGGTGGTGTGCCACCACCACCGTGCCTCTTTTAAAAACCTTAACCGGAGCCAACTCCTTGAGATCTGAAGCCCGCCAACCCCAGTTTTCCCACTGGCAAATTCGCCCCATGGCCGATGGCCCCCGCCCCAGCAGAAATTCATTGGTGCTGGGCACATCCTCCAAAAGATAAAGACGGGCACCCCGGCGTCTGAATCGTACGCCGGACTCAAAAATATCGAGACCGAACCAATCTCGGCGCATGCCGTTTTTTCCCTGAGTTTCAAACATTTTCAGTGCTCATATTTATTGTTCCATGTCCAAACCCAAATCAAGCGCGGACACCGAATGTGTCAATCGTCCCACCGATGCCGCGTCCACACCCGCCCTGGCATAGGAGCCGATTGTCTCCAGAGTGACATTGCCTGAGCTTTCCAGCAAACTGGATGAATGGGCTTCATCCCTCATGATGACTGCTTTTTCAGTATCGGCAAAAGAGAAGTTGTCCAGCATGATCCACTCCACATTCAACCCCAAAACCTGCCTGAGTTGGGGCAGGGTGTCCACTTCAACTTCAATAGCCAGCCCTGGAAATTGTTGCCGCCCCTGACTCACCAGTTCAGCAACCTGGCCATCAGCTGCGGCCCAGTGGTTGTCTTTGAGCATGATGCGGTCATAAAGTCCCATGCGGTGGTTGTGGCCTCCCCCACAGCGAACCGCGTACTTGGCCAGATGGCGATAACCGGGCAGGGTTTTGCGTGTATCAAGAACCTTACACGGTGTTCCTTCCACCTGTTTCACATAGGCTGCCGTCAGAGTGGCAATACCACTCAAGTGTTGCAAAAAATTCAGCATGATGCGTTCGCCGGTGAGAATAGACCGGGCAGGACCATTCAAAACAGCAACCACCGATCCTTTGACAACCCGCCCACCATCTGGGATCAAAGTCTGAATAGTTACACTAGGATCAAGGAGGTCAAACAGAACGCCCAACAGAGGCAAACCAGCCAACACACCAGGTTGGCGAGCCACAATTGAGGTCTTGATAATTTTATCATCCGCCACCGTCACCTGAGTGGTGGCGTCGCCGGTACCGATGTCTTCGGTCAGGCTCATTTTGACCAGTTCCCGCACCCAATTGCCGTTGGGAAATTGGAAATCTTCTGCTTTCAATTTTTACTCCCCTGCAACAACCAGGTTGCCTTCATTTCATCAATCGCCACCAATGCCCCACTGGGCCTTGAGATCATCCATGCGATCCCGCAGGGCCGCTGCTTTTTCAAATTCCAGGGCCTTGGCCGCAACCTGCATGGCTTGATGCAGCATGTCAATGGTTTCCCGGGGCGAAAATTCACCTGCCAAAACTTTATCCCAGGGCATTTCTTCAGCACTGCTGTCAGGAGTGTCCGGATGCTCCGATGCCGCCAGGGTTGCCTGCAGGATTTCCTCACGGGTTTTCGTGATGGTGCGCGGAACAATACCGTGTTCCTCATTGTATTGCAGCTGTCGCCGCCGGCGGCGTTCGGTTTCGCGAATGGCCAATTTCATGGAGCGGGTAATTTTATCAGCATACATGAGAACTTCACCATCGGCGTTCCTGGCCGCCCTGCCGGCAGTCTGGATCAAACTGCGCTCCGACCTCAAAAAACCTTCCCGATCAGCGTCAAGAATGGCCACCAGGGAGACTTCAGGCAAATCAAGCCCCTCACGAAGCAGGTTCACCCCTACCAGCACATCAATATCTCCAAGTCTCAGATTGCGCAAAATTCCAATCCGGTCCAGGGCGGTGATATCGGAATGCAAATAAGACACCTTCACCCCGGCCTGGGCCAGGTATTCGCTCAAATCTTCACTCATCTTTTTTGTCAGGGTGGTCACCAGGATCCGTTGT
>JAUUYW010000243.1 GCA_030590265.1 Candidatus Krumholzibacteriia bacterium | reverse complement strand
TGGAAAAGGTGGTGGAGGGTGAAATCACGGCCGACGAAACAGCCCTGAACATATTCCTGCGTGTGGTCGATGCCCTGCGCAAGAGTCTCGCGGATTTGAATGAGGATGGCGGTTACGACCAGCCGGCGCTGGATGCATTGGGTAAAGAACTGGATGATTTTGTTCAGGGCAAGGATGCGGGAGAGAAGCCTGCATCGGATAAGACAGCAGCACCGGCGCCAAAAGCAAAATCCGGCTTCATTCCTCTGGCCGGCATGAAAAAATCAAAAAATACCGCCGTTGCGAAGGCAGATGTCCCAGTGGCTTCGGCCTCGGCTTCCGCTCCTGAAACGGTTCCTGTTGCGAAGCCAGCAACTGCGGTACAACCGGCTGCCGCCAAGGCAGTTAAAGGCAAAGGGACCAAAGCAGCACCTTCTGGCCCGACAAAAAAACCAGCCGGCAGCATCCGTGTGGATCTGGCCAAACTGGACTCTCTCATGAACCTCGTGGGTGAGTTGGTCATTGCCGAAGCCATGGTCACGCGCAACCCCGATTTGGATGGGCATGAATTCGAGAACCTGGAAAAATCGGCTCATCACCTGCGAAGAATAACCAGTGATTTGCAGGACGTCGCCATGAGTGTGCGCATGGTGCCTTTGGCCGGCACATTCAAGAAAATGGTCCGTCTGGTCCACGATACAGCCTTGAAAGCAGGCAAAAAAGTTGCCCTTGAGTTGAAGGGCGAAGAAACCGAAGTGGACAAAACCGTCATCGAAATGATTTCCGATCCTTTGGTTCATATTGTTCGCAACGCCATTGATCATGGTTTGGAAAATCCCGAAGAAAGAGCCGAGACGGAAAAATCCGAATCGGGAACGGTGACCATTGAGGCCCGTCACGAAAGTGGTGAGGTTTGGATCACTGTCTCGGATGACGGCAAGGGAATGAAGCGTGAGGTCATTCTGAACAAGGCCATTGAAAAGGGTTTGGTTGAGGGTGACGGCGGCGATTTGCGGGACGAAGATGTTTTCAAACTCGTTTTCGAACCCGGGTTTTCCACGGCTGCGGCAGTGACCGAAATATCGGGTCGCGGCGTGGGCATGGACGTTGTGAAAAAGAATATCGAAAAAATCAACGGCAAGGTGGATATCAAGAGCACCATGGGCAAGGGCAGCCAGTTCAAAATGCGCATTCCCCTGACCATGGCCATCATCGAAGGCATGTTGGTGCAGGTGGGCAAATCCACTTACAACATTCCGCTGTTGTCCATTCGGGAAGCCTTCCGCCCCGAGGCTTCCCAGGTGACCACAACTCCCGATGGAGTGGAGGTTGTCAAGCTGCGGGAAGACATGATCCCCGTGGTGCGCATGCACAATCTTTATGGCATTGAGCCTTCTGTTGATCAGCTGGATGAGGGCATCCTGGTGATTGTGGAAAATGATGGGGTCAGCGCCGCTCTCTTTGTGGATGAAATCCTCGGCCAGCAGCAAACGGTGGTCAAGGGTTTGTCGGATTATGTGGGGACTCCCCACGGTGTCAGCGGCTGCACCATCCTGGGTGATGGTCGCATCAGTTTGATTTTGGATGTAGCAACAATTCTGGCCAACACCGCCACCGCGCCTGTGGCCGTGGTATAGGAAAACCGGAGGACGAACGTGACTCAGGAACTCGAATATGCAATGGAAATGGACGATGAGCTGGAGGACGATTATTACGAGGACGCCCAGAAGGATCGTTTCATGACCTTTGAACTCGACGGTCAGGATTATGGCGTCGACATCATGCACGTGACCGAAATCGTTGGTTTGCAAGACATTGCAGTGGTGCCGGATGTACCACACTTCGTCAAAGGCATGATCAATCTGCGTGGCAACGTGATCCCGGTGATTGATGTTCGTTTGCGATTCGGAATGCCCGAAGGCCAATACGACGACCGCACCTGCGTGGTGGTCGTAACCCTGGAGACATCAACCATCGGCATGATTGTCGATCGGGTCAACGAAGTCAGGGTGATTCCTGAAGAAAAAATATCACCACCGCCCCAGGGCGGCGTGGCCTCTACCGATGGAACATACATCACCGGATTGGGGCGCGAAGGCGAACATGTCACGGTCCTGTTGGATCTGGTGCGTCTTTTGAATATCAATTAGATAGAAATTTTAGTTTTTGGGTGGAAGGAATTGATCGTGGCAAAAGCAATTAGAGTCCTGGTGGTTGATGATTCGGCCCTGGTCCGGGAAATCCTGGCTACGGGGTTGAATTCCGATCCTGCCATCGAGGTAGTGGGGACTGCCACGGACCCTTTCAACGCCCGGGATAAAATCATAAAACTGAAGCCGGATGTTCTGACCCTGGACGTTGAAATGCCCAAGATGGATGGGGTGGAATTTTTGCGGCAACTGATGCCACAGTTTCCTCTTCCCGTGGTTATGGTCAGCGCTCTAACTGAGCGTGGTCAACGCATCACCCTGGAAGCTCTGGGTGCCGGGGCGGTTGATTTTGTCACCAAACCCAAAAGCGATTTGGCCAACGGTTTGCAGAGCATGATGGCTCAGTTGATCACCAAGGTTAAGATTGCTTCCACTGCCAATGTCTCCCATTGGAAGGGGCGCAAACCGGTGACCGGAGTGAAACCGGCCCAGGAGCGTCCTCTGGTGACCGGCTCCAATCAGGTGATTGTCATTGGTGCTTCCACCGGTGGAACCGAAGCCATCAAGGATGTGGTGGAGCGTTTTCCAGCCACCGCTCCAGGAGTTGTGATCGTGCAGCATATGCCGGCCGGGTTCACCAAACTTTTTGCCGAACGGCTCAATGATCTGGTGCCCATGCAGGTGAAGGAAGCTGAAGATGGAGATTGGATTATTCCCGGTCGCATTCTCATTGCACCGGGTGACCACCAAATGAGTGTTGTTCGTTCCGGAGGCCGTTTCAAAGTGGTTTGCCGGTCAGGGGAGAAGGTCAACGGCCACCGGCCATCGGTGGAGGTTTTGATGAATTCGGCAGCCTCGGCTTTGGGCAAACAGGCCGTGGGAATCATACTGACAGGGATGGGTGGGGATGGAGCCCGGGGTTTGAAGGCCATGCGTGAAGCTGGTGCCCGAACCATGGCCCAGGATGAAGCCTCAAGTGTTGTTTTTGGCATGCCCAAGGTGGCCTGGGAACTGGGAGCGGCGGAACGTCTGGTCTCTCTGGAAAATATTGCCGCCACGGTGATGAATTGGCTCAGCAAAAAAGAGGAATTGGTTTGAGTGACGTAACTCTTGGCATCGGCGAGTTCGGAATAATAAACAAGCCTGGGGACACCATCAAAACCCATGCCTTGGGTTCTTGTGTAGCCATTGTCATGCTTGATCCGGCCACTCGAACAGTGGGAATGGTCCATGTGGCTTTGCCGGAATCGAAGGTTCATCAGGAACGTGCTCAAAAATTGCCAGGATATTTTGCCGACACCGCCATACCCGCCTTGTTGGAACTGATGCAGTCGTCGGGGGCGGCGGCCAATTTGCGCAAGGTCATTGTCAAGATGACTGGTGGGGCCAATGTGATGGACAAAAACAATACTTTCAACATTGGCAAACGCAATGTGCTGGCCATCAAGAAGGGTTTGTGGGGGCAACGCATGGGGGCGGTGGCTGAAGATGTGGGTGGATCCATCAGCCGGACAGTTTCCGTTAACATGGATGACGGAAAAGTAATCATCACTTCACCCGGGCGAGAGCCCGCAAAAATTTGAGGGGGTGGGCACTTGGCAACGGTCACAATCAATTCTGAAGAGATCCTGGAGTCGGTGAAAAGTGTTCCCGCCCTTTCGCCCGGGGCCAGTCAACTGCTCGATGTATTGGGCAGCGGACAGTACGAAATTCCCGACATAGTGCGGGTTATCGAAAATGATTCAGCCCTGACTGTCAATGTTCTGAAAGTGGTGAACTCGGCGGCCATGGGATTGAGACGGGAAATGGAGTCGGTGCATCAGGCAGTGGCTTTTCTGGGAGATACCAAGGTCATCGGCATTGCCTTGGCTTCAGCCGGTGGGGAAACTTTCAACGCCGAATTAGCCGGGTATCACGGCGACCGGGGAATGCTCGGCAGGCATTGTCTCTGGGTGGCCATTGCAGCACGGGAGTTGGCCCGTCATACGGATGGTTTGGTGGACAGAGGTGTTGCTTTCACCGCCGGGCTTTTGCACGACATCGGCAAGGCTGTCATCTCTGATTTCATGGTTGATCTGGTGCCGAAAATAATGGAAAAATGCGGACCCGAAACAGAACCTGATCACCTGGGTGCCGAACGGGAGGTCATGGGCACGGACCATTGCGAAGTGGGCTACCGGCTGGCTCGTCACTGGAAAATGCCGGAAAGCCTGATTGCAGGTATCGAGCACCACCATCAGCCTGCTGAGGCTTCAGAAGAATTCAGGGCCATGGCCTACGTCATTCATTTGGCCGATACCCTGGCCATGATGCAGGGAGTCGGCACCGGAATGGACGACCTGCAATACAAATTTGACGTGAGGTACGAAGAGTATGTGAAGCTGGATACCAACGCCCTCGATGGATTGGCCTTGGATGTTCAGATCGATTTCAACGCAACCGCCGAAGCTTTGTTTGGAACAGTCCAGGAGACGGAATAATGAAAATTCTTATAGCTGATGATTCCGGAACCGCCCGGATGTTCATCAAACAATGTTTGGAAATTTCCATCAGTGAAGATGTGGAATTCATCGAGGCGGTCAATGGACAAGAAGCCCTGAAGCTGCTGAAGGATGGCGGCGTGGACTTGCTGGTCACCGACCTGAATATGCCGGTTCTTGATGGCCGCGAGTTGATTCGTCGGGTCAGCGCCAGTCCCAAGTTGAACGGTTTGCCGGTGATGGTTGTCACCAGCAGCGGCAACGAAGCACGCAAGCAGGAACTGATGGATCTGGGTGCCAAAGTTGTCTTGCGCAAGCCGGTCAATCCCATGAAAATTGCCGAAGGCCTGGAGGCCGTGCTCACAACCTCTGAAGGATGGTAAAAAGATGGAGTTAGCAACCAGCAACGTGGCCGAGGCCATGAGCAAGGCTGTTGCCGAAGTATTTGAGTCCATGGCTTTTATGGAAACCGACCCAGGGCAACCCGAGAACGCACCCGGCAAGGGTGTGACCGTCTTTTTTACCCGTCTTCCCATATACAAACCATCCCCGGCCATGGTGGGTTTGGTTGTGCCCCAAGATCTCGCCCTGCACCTTGCCGAGGCCATGATGATGCGCGATTTCAATATGGATGATGATGAGTTTGAAGTGATGGACGTGCTCAGCGAGGTGGCCAATACCCTGGCCGGCAGTTTGCTAACCAACCTGATGCCCGATGGCGAATCCTTTGAATTGGGATTGCCCGAGTGCCGCGTGATCAGCGATGCGGTGGCCCACAAGGAATGGGAAAATTCTCAGGAATTCCTGTTCGAAATCGACGGCTCAGGATTCTACGTTACCTGGGAAGCATCCTGAATCTACTTCCATTGCGATGAAATGAACTCGTCCACCTC
>JAUUYW010000403.1 GCA_030590265.1 Candidatus Krumholzibacteriia bacterium | reverse complement strand
GTTAAAACCTTCGGTCAGCGAGTGATTGTGGTGGAAGACGGCAAGATCAAATCCGACATCAAGCGCACTCGCGATACCAACCGCAACATCTCCCTGGCAGACCGCATGTACCAACCCGAAGTGTCTGCCCGCCGACCCGAAAGCGAGTCCATGCATGCTTAACAGAGAACAAATTGGCTACCTTACGCGCGAATCCTTTGCCGGGTTTCACCGGCGAAAATTGACCACGGGTGTCACCATCCTGATCATGGGGGCGTCGCTGCTGGTGCTTGCCGTGCTGACTCTGGCCACCCTGAATCTGGGATATTTGCTGGGATCGGCACGTGAAAGCATCGATATTCGCGTTTTCCTCAAAGAAGGCGCAACCACTGAAGAAGTGGCCGAGTTGCAGCCGCGTTTGGTCATCATTCCGGGTGTGAAGCAGGTGGACTTCATTTCACCACAAACGGCCTTGAACCAGTTCCGGCAGGATTTGGGATCAGAAGCGGGAATCCTGGATTTACTCCCGGAAAATCCTCTGCCCGCCTCCTATCACTTGATTCTAAAGAATGAGGCCCGAAACCTGGAAGCCGTTCGCGGCATTCGGGATGAAATCGCGGTTTGGTCCCAGGTGGGAGAAATTGTCTTCAATCAGGAGTGGATCAACAGCCTCGAGACCTGGGCCTTCCGTTTTCAGATGGCCAGTCTGGTGGTGGGTCTGCTGGTCTTCCTGGCGGCTGTCTTCGTCATCAGCAACACGGTGAAGCTGACGGTGGCTTCCAGCGAACGTATTATTCAAATTCAAAAACTGGTGGGGGCGACCAACGCTTTTGTTCGCACACCTTTCCTTTTTGAAGGGATCCTGCAGGGCCTATTGGCCGGAGTTTTGGCCATGGGACTGGTGGCGGGACTGGGGAAAGTACTCTCCAGTCATCTGACGGGTGTGGTGTTTTTCAATCCAATTCAAATTGTTGGCTTTGTGATTTTTTGCGCCTTGTTGGGGCTCATTGGCAGCTGGGCGGCCATGCGCAAGTACCTCATGCTCGGGAGTGAATTTTGATGAGGCACCTTGGCATAACTCTTATGATCGGCGCCTTGGTTTCAGCGGTGGCTTTTGCCGGGATGGATGATTCCCCAGCGGGTCAACCTTCATCTGTGGATGTTCTGCAGAAAAAAATCGACAAGAGCAATACGGAACTTTCGGATCTGAAAAGGGAAATCCAGGCTTTCCGCGATCAGGAAGAAAATCTGGAACACCGGGAGAAAGCCATTCGTCGCAGCCATGATGAGGTCACTCAAGAAATCGAATTGACCCACCAGCTGTTGGGCGAGATGGATCAACGGGAGCGGTTGCTGGCCCGGCAGAACAAGGTTCTGGAAAAGGAACTGACCAAGAGCAAGAGTCATTACAAAGCTTCCCGGCAAGCCCTGAGTTCTCATTTGCGAGCCATGTACATCCGGGGTCGCCAGGGGAAACTGGAATCCATTCTCACCAGCGGCAGTTTCTCCCGCATGGTCACCCGCATGAAATGGGACGATTTGATGGTCAAGCTGGGTGCCGGCCTGGTGGATGATACCCGCAGCGAAGGCCGTTTAATTTCCAGTCGGCAAAAGCAACTGGAAGTATCCCTGGCGGAGATTTGGTTGTCCCGGGAAGAAGTGGGGCAGCAGAGTGGCCACATGGAAAATCTCCTGGCCGAGCAAATGGCGGCTCTGCGGGACTTGAACCATGAACGGCGGGAAATCAAAGATCACTTGCTGGAATTGAGCTTGAACGAACAGCGTTTGGCTTATGTTCTGAGTGATTTGGAGGAATTGCGCACCCGGCGTCTAGCCGAGAATCATACTGATCCCAGCCAGCTTACGGATTTGGCGGGACAGCTGGAATGGCCCACTCGTGGGGAGTTGCTGCGGGGATTTGGCCGTTCGGTGCATCCCAGGTTCCAAACCGTGACCCTCAACAACGGGGTCAATATTGCAGCACGACTGGGGTCGCCAGTGGCCGCGGTGGCCACTGGTAATGTTGAATTTTCTGATCATTTGCCGGGATTCGGCCAATGCGTTATCCTTGACCACGGCGCTGGGTATTATACCCTGTACGCGCATCTGGACCGTGTCTTCGTGGCCTCGAGTGAAGAAATTGCCCGTGGCCAGGTTATTGCCGAGGTTGGACGACCAGAACCGGGAGAACCCTCCCAGTTGTATTTTGAGATTCGTCACGGCAAAACACCCCTTGACCCCTTGGATTGGTTGCGGTCCCGATGATCTTTGCCGGCAGGATGCCGGCTAACCGCACACCGGGAGTTTGGGTTTGGGCAGAGACTCGTTTCTGGGCCGCAAGGCTGTATTGGAACAACTGACCGCTGTTGCCGCTGCTGACAAGCTGGGGCAACCGTTTCTTTTGGTTGGTCCCCAGGGTTGTGGCAAGGAAAACACCGCCCTCGAATTTGCCCGCCTGATCAATTGCGCCGGACCCGGTGCCTGTTCTCCAGAACGTCGTTGTGAGAGTTGTGTCAAAACCCTCAGCTTCCAGCACCCTGATGTGCGCTGGATTTGTCCTTCGCCGGCATCTGTGGATGATGCCCAGGTGCGTCGTCTCTACGAGAACAAGTTGGAAAATCCTTTCTTCATGCCGGGATTTGCCGCCACCAGTTTTGTGCGCATCGGGGATCCGGAAAACCCATCCGTTTTGACCATTCGTTCCCTGATTCACTTTTTGCGCAAACGATCTTTTCAGGGACGCTACAAGGTTGCTATCGTGGCCGACAGCCATCGCTTCAACCTTTCGGCGGCCAACGCCTTCCTCAAAACCCTTGAGGAACCTTCAGAAAATACAGTTATTTTTCTGCTGACCACCAGCACGGACGGCATGTTGCCAACCATATTATCCCGGTGTCAAAAAATTGCCTTCAAACCCTGGTCCGATGAGCAGCTGAGCCGCATCCTGATTGAAGAAGGTGGTGCCGACGAGATGCGGGCCGCCCAGGTCAGTCGCATGGCCGAAGGCAATGCCCGGCAGGCCCTGGCCATGCTGGACCCGGCAGTGTTGGGGCTGGTGCAATGGTCCGGACGCATCTTCGACTGGATCAACACCGGACAACGCGGCCTGGCCGCTATCAGTGCTGACGAAATCCACCGTGGGGTGTACAGTCATACCTTGGATATCAAGGCGCCCAAGAAGGGGCGCAGCGACAAGGAGAAAAGCTCCTTGGCTGATAGCCGGGGGCGAGCCATTCGCTTGTGCGAATTGCTGGTTCTGCATTACAGTGATACTGTGGCTTGTCGAGAGTTGGCGGATGAGTGGAAACCCCGTCTGCCCATGAGTGAATCAGTGGTGGCCAAGGCGGCCAGCAACCGCCAAACCGATACTCTATTGCAAGACATGGCCCTGATCGAAAACACACGGCGCGAAAT
>JAUUYW010000557.1 GCA_030590265.1 Candidatus Krumholzibacteriia bacterium | reverse complement strand
GCCCCTCCTGGATGGCGTTTCCACGGTTCTTTCGGAGAAAGACAAGGCGGGAGTTCCCTTTTCCAAGGCTGATTTGTACGATTGACGTTTGAATCAAAAGTGAGTAAAAAGAACAAATGAAGTTTCGCATTGGACAAGGATGGGACCGTCACGCCCTGATTGAGGGGCGTCCCTGCATATTGGGCGGCGTTCTCTTCGCAGAGTGCAACGTGGGCCCAAAGGGGCACAGTGATGGCGATGCGCTGGTGCACGCGCTGATTGATGCCTTGCTCGGAGCCGCAGGCCTGGGTGATATCGGCGGGTTGTTTCCCGATACGGACCCCCGCTGGGCCGGAGCCGACAGTTTGGACCTTTTGGCCAGGAGCTGGCAGCTGGTTCAGGAAAAAAGTTATAGAATAGAGAATGTGGACTGCACCATTATCACCGAGATACCAAAAATTTCTCCGCGGGCCGGGTCCATGAGGGAGAAACTGGCTGAGGTTTTGGGTGTTGGGGCCAATCAAATCTCCATCAAGGCCACCCGGGGAGAAGGTTTGGGCCCCGAAGGGCGCTCTGAGTGTGTCACGGCCATGGCAACGGTCTTGCTTTCAACAGGATTGAATTGATGAAAATTACGGTATTGATGGGTGGCGACAGCCCTGAAAGAGAAATTTCCCTCATGAGCGGCAGTGCCGTTGTGAAAGGTCTGAAAAAAGCAGGCCACGATGTGCAAGGTATTGATATTTCTTCAGTTGCTGAGGTTTTGACCCTTCCCGATTTAAAAGATTGCGATGTGGTCTTTCCTGCACTGCACGGGGGACAGGGAGAAGACGGCCATTTGCAGGCCGTTCTGGATGTGATGGGTATCGCTTATGCCCTGTCCGGTGCCGCAGCCAGTGCCCTGGCCATGGACAAGTCCTCGACAAAGAGGGTTTTACGCTCTGCCGGCATTCCCACACCAGACTGGTTGCAGGTGTGTTGGGACCGGCAAAGTGATCAGCCCGATCTCATGTTGAGCCGACTCAAAAGTGATCGGGAGTGGGAAGGATTAACCCTGGAGCGGGTTTTTCAGCGCGCAACCAAGGAATTGGGCTTCCCGCTGGTGATCAAGCTCAATGGTGCCGGCAGCTCGGTGGGGGTGGCCATTGTGCAGCAGCCCGGCCAGTTTGAGAAAGCCTTTGCCGAGGTTGTGGCGGCTGCCGATGAGCCTCAACTGGACATCATCCTCGAAAAATTCATCCCCGGACGGGAATTGACTGCCACCATTCTTTTGGGCAGACGCCTTCCCCTGCTGGAAATCAGGCCCCGGGATGGTTTTTATGATTACGAGAACAAATACACCGCAGGAGCCAGTGATTACCTGGTTCCTGCTCCTGTGCATTCCCCACTTTACGAGCAGATTTCGGCCGATGCCTTGCGGGTTTTTGAACTAATTGGGTGTCAGGGTGTGGCCAGGGTGGACTTCCGATTGAACCAAAATGACTATTATTGTCTGGAAATCAACACCATTCCGGGCCTGACCGAGCACTCTCTGGTGCCCAAGTCGGCTGCAGCCGTGGGCATTGGTTTTTCGCCTTTGGTAGATGATCTTTGCCGGGCAGCCCTGATATAAAGGGAACCAATCAAATAAATCCGCCTAAAATCTTGACATCCTTTTAGCTGGAGTTATATATTCCTCCGACTCAAAGCGGCCCCCGCCTTAGACGGTAGGGTCCGTTTTTAAGCTGGAAAACCAGTGAGGAAAAGTTCAAAAGTTATTGGAGCTGGCGTAGCTCAACTGGTAGAGCT
>JAUUYW010000453.1 GCA_030590265.1 Candidatus Krumholzibacteriia bacterium | reverse complement strand
GACCATGGCAGAGAAGAAACGGTTCACCTTCATCGACGAGTTCAGGGGCCTCATCGGCGTGATGATGGCCCTCGGACACAGCAACTACTATTTCAACTCGGCCTGGCTGAGCCTGGATCCGTTGGACCCATTTTTCGACAATCTGCCACAGTTTCTGCTGCGGTACATGGGTTATTTGTGCGCCCCCGGATTTTTGATGATGAACGGAGCCATGATCTACTACGTCTTTTGGCGTCGTCTGAAAAGCGGAGAATCACTTTGGTCCGCTCGTTGGGGCTTCATCCAACGTGGTTTGTTCCTGATTGCGGTGCAATTAATCTGGGTCAACGCCTCCTGGGGTGGCTTCACTCGCTTGCGATTGGGGCATTTCGGCATCATCGCGACCATCGGCACCAGCATGTTGCTCTTGATCTGGATCGTCACCTGGAAATGGCAGTGGAGGGCCCTCACTGCTGCCGTTCTTTTCCTGGGACACCCGCTGTTGTTGAAAATTCCTTACGACATGGATGGCCCGGCCCACTATGTGATGCAGTTCTTCGTTGATTCCGGTCACTTCAACAAGTACCCGGTCATCCCCTGGTTTGCCCTGGCCATTGTCGGCAGCGTCATGGCCCACTTCTGGTTTGAAGCCTGGTCTGATCCCGACAAACGTGCCCGCAACACTGTCATCACCGGCCTGAGCCTTATCGCCTTGGCCTATGTGGTGCGCTTTGGTCAGGGATTCGGCAACATTTTTGCCTGGGATACTTTCTTCAGCTATTCCTTTTTCCTGGTTCAGAAATACCCGCCCAGCCTGGCTCATCAGCTATGGCTCTCCGGAACGGTGATTTTCCTGGTCGGTGTTTTCAGCTATATCGATCAGCGCAGTCCAATTTTGCGCCCCCTGGCCAAAGTGGGACGGGTGCCTTTGTTCTTTTATGCCGTCCACATTCCAATATTGGCCATTTTCTCCAAGCGTCTGGGCTTTTTCTATCATGAAGGTGCTGTGAAGGAATCGCTCATCGGATGGGTGGTCTTGCTAGCAGTGATGTACCCGCTTGCCATTTGGTTTGGTGGAATCAAGAAGCGCTCACGGGCCTGGATTATTCGGATGATTTAAGTATCCGCAATCCTGGCTTCGGTTCTTGTTTCTGTCCAATTGCCGTGCTACCCTCCGGAAAATTCATTTTTCCGGAGGTTTCTTTTTGAAAGTTGCACTTGTTCTGGGTGGAGGCGGTGCCAGAGGTTTCGCACATATTGGTGTCCTGAAAGCCATGGAAGAACGCGGTTTGAAGCCCATGGCCATCGCCGGTTGTTCCATGGGTGGTTTGGTCGGTGCCATGATTGCCGCTGGTCACAACTCAAAAAAAATCACTCAAATTGTCAAAACCATCAAGCCCTGGAATATTCTGGACCGCAGCCGCATGGGTTCCCTCATCGGTGGCAAAGGCATGGCCCATGAGATGGAAAAATACCTTCCCAATACTTTTGAAGAATTGAATATCCCTCTTTCAGTGACAGCTGTGGATATTCAGGAAGGCAGCCTCATGGTCTTCAGCAAGGGCCACTTATACCCAGCCCTGAGAGCCACCAGCAGCCTGCCTGGTATCATCAGCCCTGAGAAATGCAATGGTCACTATTATATCGACGGAGGGCTTCTCAACAACCTGCCTGTTGATGTGATCAACGCCATGACCGATGCACCAGTGATTGCGGTGGATGTCGCCAGCCCCCGGAACAGGACAATCCCCTTGGAGGAGTCTGTTCTGAATAGGGCAAAAAGTGTTGTAAAAGGCCAGAAGCGGCCTCTTGTTTTTGAACTTTTTATGAAGGCTTTCGATGTCCCTTCCTCCATGCTGACGGAAACACGATTGGCCCTCAATCCTCCGGAGATTCTTCTGCGCCCTCACCTGGATCCAGATTTAAAGGTCGAAGATATGGGAAGATACGACGAAGCCATCACTGCCGGTTACAAAGTTGCTGATGAAGCTTTGGATGCTTTTGTCAAAACCTGGCAATACAAAAACCAGTTAGGGTAACCCATGAAAAAATTAATCATTGGAATCCTGATCCTTGCCCTCGCCTTCGGGTTGTGGATGGCCGTTTTTTCACCAAAGGATACCCAAACAATGACCAGTCCTAAAACCATGCGTGTCCTATCCCATGAGCAATTGCTGACCCGAGCCACCTACAAGGATGAACCCCTGCGCCTGCGCACGGCCACGGATGTTTTGCCCGGTGGCTACGCTGCAGCCATGGCCCCGCTGCTGATTGACTGGTCAGCCAGTGACATGGACTCGGATGACGCCTTCGTGATTATCCATAATCTGAACCACGGTGGCAATCCCGTGGATGGCACCACTGTCCTGTGTTCAGCAAAGGTGCCCCTGGATGGCGTTGAAGCCGTCGAGTTCACCTTTTTGCCTCTGGATAAAATCGGTAAACAGGGATTGATCCAACATGGACAGCTGCGTTTCATTTTTGCGGAGGATAAGCCAGTGCTGCTGTTGAATTATGGTGAGGAAGCCATGGGTAGCGATCGGAATATCCAGGATATTGTATTCAGTTGGGAAGCTTGGCGCGCACCCGATGCCGGTTACGATGTGAGAACCGGCATGGACCCCGCGGCTTATTTGATGAGTCCCAGAGTTTTTTCCGGACCCACTCGTTTTTTGGACGATGCTCTCGGCAAACGCGATTGGTTCAGTTATCCCCTGCACCTGCCCAACGGACGCCAGGGACTGGCCGAATTGTTGAGCACCAACTTGGCCCTCTGCGATGGGGTGGCCCGCCACACCATATCCAAAATCCTGGAACAGAGCGAAGAGCAAGGGGTTGGTCAAGCACCCGGCAACGGAAAGGGGAATGCCGATGCTCTTGCG
>JAUUYW010000190.1 GCA_030590265.1 Candidatus Krumholzibacteriia bacterium | reverse complement strand
CTGGTGGGACGGGCTGCTTTGCTGGGAGATTTTGGCCTGGATGTGGCCGGCATCATGCTGGCTGTTGGCTTGGTGATCTGGAAAGGCTATCAGCGCAGGATCGGCCTGGGAATTATTGTTTCCATCATTCTTCTGCTTTCCACTCAACTCTATTTCCTGCCCGGTTTGGTCATGGGCAGTTACCACGCCAAACAATCTTTTCCCCTGGTGTCCAACTTTGAGGGCATCCATGAAAAATGGATATGGTCCGATACGTACAACGCCAAGCTCGACTTCGTGAAAGTGCCCGACTCACATGATGGTCCCGGCACAGTTTTGCGCATCGAAAGTGGTCCGCCCAGTCGTTGGCCCGGTGCCCAGATGCGGCATTTTCCTCATGACTGGAGCGCCTACCAGGTTCTCAAATTCGAAGTCCGTCACGTAACACCTGGTCGGGAAACCGTTCCGTTTTCAATCCGTCTCGACGATTTTCAATCCCGCCGGGATCAAACCTGGGTCAGCAACAGGTTTTTGGCGACTCCTGAATGGACAACCTACTCCATGCCCATCACCCAGCGAAAAGTCATGCATGGCGACCGAATTTTGGACCTCAACGATATGTCCTACCTCCTGGTTTTCATGAGTGACAAGAAAGATTCCACTGCGATCCAGATTGACAATATTCGGTTGGAATAAAATGAGGGCGCCATACACAGCGCCCCCTTGATCCAAATATTCTTCATACCAAAATCAGTTGTTGGCCACTTCCAGGTAGATCACTTCCATGGGAACCGCCTCTTCATCTTCCTCTTCGCCAGCGGCAGCCCCGGCACCACCCATCATCAAGGCCCTCAAGGCGTCATTGAGGCCGGTGATCAACACTGCAGAACCATGCGAAGTCCAAAAAAGACGATCCTCCATACCATCACCCAGGCATTGCACGGCCACCTCTTTGATGAAATGACCGTCGGCATCGAACACATCGAAGGTTGCAATCTGACCATCGGGTTGCTCAAAACCGGAATGACTCGATGTCACCCAAAGGAAACCATCAGGTGCAAACCTCAGCATGCTGATATCCGGCTCAATCTTTGAAACTTCAAAACTGGAACCGGGCAGGCGGGCCAGCTGGGTTTCGGCCATGGCCTGGACCATATTGTATTCCTTGTCGGTGCGTTGGCGATGTTCGTATTTGCGCTCGATCATCCGGTCGAGGGTTCCGTCGGGAAGGTAGACCTCGATCAGATACTGGTTGCGAATCTTGTTGAGATAAACCCGTCCATCGGGTCCAACCGCAACTTTTCGATAATCGATCTCATTCTGCTCGTCTTCTTTTTGGTTAAAATTTGAGAAATCCATAACATTGTCTATCTCGGTCAGGCGCACGATTTCATTGCCTTCTGGTCCAAAATTGGAAACGAAATTGGTTTGAGTGCCAATGGTGGGTGTGGTCTGTTTGTAGCTCCGCCCACTGACGGTGATCTGACCGCCGACGTTGGTCAGACAATCCTTCAGGGATAAAAAGCCACCATCTTCCAGCTGGGGTTGAAAATCACCCGTGGGGTTTCCTTGCAAATCGATGGTGATAACTTTCCCGGGAAAACTTTGCACCAACCCCAGGGTGCCATCGGGCATCATCAGCATGTCCGAAGGATTGCGGGTTTCCCCTGGTCCTTCACCTTCGCGACTGAGGGTGCCGAGCCGTTCCCCTGCGGGCGAATAGAAAGGCACTTCGGCGAGCCTGGTATCGAGCAGATAAATGGTGCCGTCTTCACCGACCACCACCTGAGAAATGAGGCCAAAAAAATCGTCCCCATCTTCACCCCCGGCTCGCCACACCTCTTCCATGATGATGGTTTCCACCCCCTTGGCGGATTGCTCTGCATTGACAATGTGCAGCACACCATCACGGACCACTTCTTCACCGGCCATCGACAAGCTTGCGCACACGAAAACTGACGCACACAAAGTGATTACCATCAAACGTTTTGCCATAATTGACATGATTATTCCTTTCCTGGGCCAAAAACCCGGGTCTGGTTGAATGCAAGCCGGACCAATGTACGACCAAACGCCTGAAGTGTTTCATGGCCATTCAGAATCTGGACTTTCTGAACCCTAGTGCTAACTTGCGCTCATGACAAACCGTATTAGCATCTCTGCCCTTTTCCGCTTTTGGCTGCCTTTGCAGACAACCTGGCTGATGATGGCCCTTGAAGGTCCTCTGCTGACGGCTTTGATCGCCCGCCTGGCCGAGCCAAAACTCAACCTGGCCGCCTACGGTGTGGCTTTCGCCCTGGCCATCATGGTTGAAGCTCCCGTGATCATGATGATGAGCGCCTCGGTGGCTCTGGCCGATTCGGCGGAGAACTACCGACGCCTGCGCAACTTCACCTGGATTCTGAACATCGGCATAACTCTGACCATGGTGTTGCTGGTTTTCTCCCCGGCCTGGTCCCTGGTGATCCACAACTGGATCAGGCTGGACGCCGAAGTTGCTGACCTGACTCGCACAGCCCTGATCATCATGCTGCCCTGGCCTGCGGCCATCGGTTACCGCCGTTTTTACCAGGGATTACTGATTCGCACCGGCCGCACCCGACTGGTGGCCTGGGGCACCGCCATCCGGCTGACAAGCATGGCTTTGACCGCCTTCGGGTTGAAATTCCTGACCGATATCAATGGCGCCTGGCTGGGCGCCGCAGCCTTGAGCGTAGGTGTGGTTTTTGAGGCTGTGGCCAGCCGGGTGATGTCCCGCGAAAGCATCGCTGAGATCAAAGCAGCCAAGCCCGGCCGCATCATGAGTTACGGAGAAATCACTCGGTTTTATTATCCCCTGGCCCTGACTTCGACCATCTCCCTAATGGTTCATCCCATGGTGACGTTTTTTCTGGGTCAATCGCGCAACAGTCTGGAATCGTTAGCTGTGTTGCCGGTGATCAACGCCCTTGTTTTTATCTTCCGTACGCCGGGGCTGAGTTTTCAGGAAGCGGCCATCACCATGCTGGGTCGATCAAAAGATAATTTGGTCCCGGTGATGCGTTTCGCCGGTTATTTGGGGTCCGCTGCGGCGTTGGGTTTGGGACTTATTGCCCTGACACCGCTGAGCCGAATTTGGTTTGAAGGCCTGGCTGGGTTGACGGTGGAGTTGGCATCATTTGCCGGGCTGCCCATCAAAATTCTGGTGCTTATGCCAGCCTTGAGCGTCATGCTGTCCATGCAGCGGGCTTTGCTGGTTAATCGGCGGAATACCGGGCCCGTGACCTGGGCTTCCGCGTTGGAAGTGGCAGGTATTTTATTAACCTTGGTGGTGACCTTGAATTATGGGGATTGGGTTGGGGCTACGGCTGCAGCGACTGCCTTTATGGTGGGGAGGATTTTTGGTATTTCCTGGTTGTTGAGAACGGGACGGTGACAATTTTGCCCAACGGCTCCCTGAATTATTCATTTGTACCTATTATATATTCACCTGGACTCATCCAAACCCATTGAAAGACACAAAAAACCGTGTTCATTAAAAACTTCCTGAAAAAATACGGCCTGATCCTGTTCCTGGTGGCCGCCATCACCTTCCTGCACTACAGCCACGAATCCCACATCCACGAACTTCACGGCGTCTACAAGTTATTCTTCTTCCTGCCCATCATCCTGGGTGGATTCCGCGGTGGAAAAATCGGCGGGCTCTTGGTGAGCACGACCGTGGCTGCAGCCTTTTATCCCCACGCCTTTGTATCGGAATGCAGTTCTTGCGGATCCACCGGCGATAAGGCCATCGAATTGGCCCTCTATTTTGGTGTTGGTTTGCTCACTGGAACCCTGAGCGATCATTTGATGAACGCCCGCAACCAGTTGCAACATACTTTGGAGGAAAAATCCGCCATGGAAGCGGAGTTGATGAGGTCGACGCGAATGGCAGCGGTGGGACGGTTGTCCGCCGGCCTGGCCCATGAAATCCGCAATCCCTTGGCCAGCATCCAGGGTTCGGCCGAAGTTCTGGCCGATGATTTTGACCCCGACCATCCCAAAGGCCGCATGATGGCCATCCTTCAGGAAGAAGCCAAACGTCTCAACTCGGTGCTGACCCGTTTTCTCGAATTTGCCCGCAGCGAACCTGGAGACCGCAGGCCCTTTGATTTGAAAAATGAAGCTGATGCCGTGGCCGAAATGATTGGTCATCATCCCGATTATTCTGCTGTTACCTGTGGAGTTTCCGGGACCACGGGAAAGTGCCTGGCTTTCGCAAACCAGGAACAAATCCGGCAGGTTTTGTTGAACCTGGCTCTGAACGGGGCAGCAGCGGCCGGTGCAGGCGGAAAAGTCGACCTCCGGGTTTCCATCGCTGGCAACTCCTGCTCCTGTGAGGTGAGCGACTCCGGGCCGGGTTTCACCACCGAGGCCCGGGATAACTTCGGCACACCGTTTTTCAGTACCAAAAGCCAAGGCACCGGCTTGGGTCTCGCCACCAGCCTGAAAATCGTGCAGGACCAGGGTGGGACCCTGGCACCAGGTGATTCGGGAACTGAAGGTGGCCTGGTTATTTTGGTTTTGCCCACCCTAAATGCCGATTTATCCCCTGCCATTGATCAAAATAGGTTATAATTAGAAGACTCATTGCATGATCCGATGAACCATCTCATTCGGATCCCTTTTTCTGCTTGGTTTATCTGCTCGGAGGCCAAAATGACCCGCCGCGTTCTGTCCCTGCTTGCTGTCGCAATTTTCCTGCTTTCCCCCCTTCTGGTGGAACGCACACTGGAACCCGGCAAAAGCCGGGAACCATCCATGGCGCCCAACATGTGGTTTTTCAACCAACGCGCTTATCCTCATGGCGAGATCAAGCAGGAAAGTTTCAGGCTGGCCATCGATCAGGCAGCCGCCAAAAAGGCCGAAGCACGCAGCCTTCGCGCCAGCGGCAACAAAAGCATGCCTCTGACAGCCGATTGGCAGGAGCGCGGGCCCGTTAACATCGGTGGCCGGGTGACTGATCTGGCCGTGCATCCCACCAATGCGAACACCGCCTATGCGGCCATGGCCAGCGGTGGCGTCTTCAAAACGGTCAATGGCGGGACCGACTGGGTGCCTATGTTCGACAACGAAGCCGCTCTCAGCTGTGGAGCAGTTGCTGTTGACCCGAGCAATCCCGAAACAGTTTGGGTGGGCACCGGGGAAGCCAACGCCGGCAGTTACAGTTTCTTTGGTTTGGGTATTTACCGTTCCGATGATGGCGGCGCCACCTGGCAAAACAAAGGCCTCGAAGAAGGTCGCTACATTTCACGCATCATTGTTGATCCCACGGACAGCGATCATGTTTTCACCTCAGTCACCGGCAAGCTGTTCGGCACCGGACCAAACCGTGGTGTTTACCGCACCTTCGACGGCGGTGACAACTGGGAACGCTGTTTCGCCCTGACCGACTCCACCGCGGGCATTGATCTGGCCATGAATCCTGAAAATCCGGACATCATATATGTGGCCATGTGGGAACGCACCCGCGGCCTCACCTATCGGCGCAGCGGTGGACCCAGCAGCGGCATCTGGCGCACCACCGATGGCGGCGACAACTGGCAACACTTGACCAATGGTTTGCCTGGTGGCAGCAACGGACGCATCGGCATCAGCCTCTGCGCGTCCCAACCTGATATTTTGTACACGGTCTACGCTGACGTTACCGGGTATTATTCCGGGGCCTACAAAACAACCAATGGTGGCGACAGCTGGACCAACGCCGGTTCCTCAAGCCTGAGCGGCGTCTTCAGCAGTTACGGTTGGTGGTTCGGAAATATTCGTGTCGATCCAGCCAATCCCAACAACGTCTTCGTCCTGGGGCTGCCTCTATACCGCTCCACCAACGGTGGGGCCAGCTGGTCCGAATCCGGCTCGAACATGCACGTTGATCATCACGCCATGGCTTTCGCTCCCAGCCAGCCGACCAAGGTCTATGAAGGCAATGACGGCGGGCTTTATTACAGCACCAACAGCGGCAGCAACTGGACCAAAGTCAACAACCAGCCCACCAGCCAGTTCTACGCTATCGAGATCGACGAACAATATCCCGAACGCCTGTACGGCGGCACCCAGGACAACGGCACCTGGCGCACACTCACGGGTAATATTGACGACTGGGAACACATTCTCGGCGGCGACGGTTTTTATTGCCTGGTCGATCCCACCAACAACGACATCATCTTCGCTGAATACCAGAACGGCGGCCTGAGCAAGAGCACCAATGGCGGCAGCTGGTTCAGTGGCGCCACCGACGGCATTGCCTTTGGCGACCGCATCAACTGGTCCATGCCCGTGATCATGACACCCGGCTCACCCGAGACCATGTATCTGGGTACCCACCGTGTTTACAAAAGCACCAACCAGGGCGATTACTGGGATCCCATCAGCGACGACCTCACCAACGGCGATCAAGGTGCCGGATTTGGCACCATCACCACTTTGGCAGCCGCGCCATCAAGCCCCGGCACGATCATGGCCGGTACCGATGATGGAAGGGTCTGGCGCTACTCTCCCTTGTTCGGCAACTGGACGCTGATCTCCGCCAGCCTGCCCAACCGCTGGATCACCCGGGTGGCTTTTGATCCAGCCAACTCCAGCATCCTCTATGTCACCCTCAGTGGATTGCGCTGGGAGGAAAACGAAGGCCACGT
>JAUUYW010000336.1 GCA_030590265.1 Candidatus Krumholzibacteriia bacterium | reverse complement strand
GTTTGAAGGGTTGAATCGAACCAAGGAATACATCGTAACCCGGGAGCTTCTTTCCAAGTTGGGTGAACCCTGTCTGCAGGAAAACCTGGAACAGGAAGCTCGGAATCTCGAACAACTGGACATCTTCGCAAGTGTCAAGATCAACGCCGAGACCGGCCCCGATGGTGTCATTGTCCACTATAGTTTCGTTGAACTGGTGACTTTTCTGCCTACGCTGGCACTGCGTTTCTCGGATGAAACGGGTGTATCGGCAGGGGCTGGGATCAAGGTGCCCAATTTCCTGGGCAAGGATGTTTTCTTGTCGGCACGCTTTCTTCTGGGTGGTAATACCGAATTGGAATTGTGGTTGGAGAATCCCTGGGTTTGGGGTAACCACTGGGGTTACAAGTTTGAATTTTTCCATCGGGAAAAGGACAATCTGGTCTCGGATTTTTTTGAAACCTCCGACGAGATCTACTTGACCTCTGGGCCAAATATAGGAGATCACGGGCGGGTCGGTGGCATCCTTTCCTACCTGTCGATTCGCAGCGACCGGGACGGCAGGACCATTTCTCCCAACAACCATGACAAGGTATCGCGCTTGGGAATCTATCTGGGCTACGATAGTCTGGACGCCTTTATTGGCACAACCAGGGGTTGGTGGACAGAAGTGGTTCTGACCCAGGCCATAGAGATTTTTGAAAATTCCAGCAAATACACTCAAGTCGATCTGGATATTCGTCGGTATCAACCCTTGGCTGATCTGCACACTCTGACGGTTTTTTCACTGACCACCGTGCGCACTGGCACCATCGGTGTTGAGGTCGCTCCCTGGGAGGAGTACGGCATTGGGGGCACCAGCACTGTTCGCGGCTGGACTTTTGGCGCCAGCCAAGGCAAGAACCAGATGCTCAACACCCTCGAATATCGGTACATGTTGTTCAAACCCCAACTCTGGAACCTGCCATGGGGCATCAAATACCGTGGGGGGCTTCAATTGGCGGCTTTCGCGGATTATGGCATCGGTTGGGACGACTCTCCGGAGTTCACGACCAACAATTTCATCAGTGGCTATGGGTTTGGTCTGAGGTTGCTGCTGCCCATCGTTGGTGTTGCCCGGGCTGATCTGGCCTGGGGAGAGCATGGCAAGACAGTGTTCCTGCATTTGGGGTCGTTCGAGAAGGCCACCTTCCAACGCCGCCGGGTTCGCTGATATCGGAACCCAACTTCATCAACTCAATTGTATAAATCTCTGTCATTTAAAATCAAAAAAATCAAAAAACAGAACAACAGCGATAAAAAAACGAATATTTTCTTCATTAATGCAAATAAAACTATTGGCAATCGTTTGGGAAAGTATGCAAAACTGTTTTACGAAGGTAGGGTGGCCATCTTGTAAAGTGTTAAGCAATTACGAGTTTGTGCCTTCCCTTTTTCCATAACCCTGAACACAGGGACAACCGCCATACCACACGGGGGAGGCTTGTGCTGTAATGGTAAATTACGATGCCTTAATGCAACCCATTGGGCCGGATAATCCTTCCGGGGATGACCTTCGACTGAATTCTTCGGACACCACCTTTGCCCAGCTTGAGGAAATGCGTCTGGAGATCGATCCAGCCATTGACCCTGGTGGAAACTCCAAGCAGGCGGACTGGCCGGGTGTGGTCAAACTCGCCTCAGAAACCCTCAGCACCAGCACCAAGGATTTAGGACTGGCCGCCATTTTGACCCAGGGTCTGGTGGTGCAGGAAGGATTCCCCGGTCTCTTGACGGGGCTTCGCATCATCAAGGGTTTGATTTCCGATTTTTGGGAAACCGTGCATCCAGGTTGGGATGAAGGGGAAATCATCGAGCCCATCAGGGCTCGGCCCTTGTCCTGGTTGGGCTCTTCGAAGGATTTCTCTCTGGCCATCAAACGAATTCCCTTGTCTGCCCCCATCGGAGCTACTGCCCACAGCTGGTTTGATTATGAGCAATCCCAACGGGTTGACAAGGCGGCCATTGTTGCCGACCAGGGGCCCTATCAGGAACTCTTGGCTGCCGGATTCATCACCGGTGAACAGTGGCGGGGATCCTTGGGCGGGACTCCTCCCGAACGCATGGAATCGGTGCTGACCGGATTGGCTGACAGTTTATCCGAGCTGGAGGAGCTGAATAAAACCTGCGAAGAGAACTTCCAGGAAGATTCTCCATACCTGCTTGATTTGCGAAACCTGCTGGAAGATATCCAGCAATACCTGGTTCAATTTCAATCATCATCGGCCGGAGCCGCGGCCCCCGATTTGGCGGTCCCCCAGCCCGATACTCTACCCGGGTCCCAGGCAGCATCAATGGCTACCCCTGTTGCCGGAAATGCCGGAAGCGCTGGTCCCATCTCATCCCGGGATGAAGCTTATCGCAGATTGCGGGAAGTGGCCGAGTATCTGCGACGAACTGAACCCCACAGCCCCGTGCCTCCTTTGCTGGACCGGGCTGTTCGCTGGGGTAACATGACCTTCGAAAAACTGTTCGAAGATGTAGTGAAGAACAAGGATGCTCAAATTCAGACCCGAGATTTGCTGGGGCTGGAAGCTGAAAATTCCGCTCCGAAATCAATTAATCGCCAAGGTTCCCCACAAGCTGAGGGACAAAAACCTAAACGAATGAACAATTAGAGGGAGGAATCTTATGGGAAGCGAAAGCGTTTTTGGTAAAAAGGAACGGATCAGGCCACCCAGGGTCCACATTTCCTATGAAGTGGAACTGAATGGAGCCCAGGTGATGAAGGAACTTCCTTTTGTGGTGGGAGTCATGGCTGACCTGTCAGGCAATCCAGCCGATCCACTGCCCAAACCAAAGGATCGGAAGTTCACAGAGATCGACAGGGACAATTTCGATGATGTTCTAAAGAGCATGAAACCCAGGTTGGCCTACAAGGTGGACAACAAACTAGCAGACGATGACACCGAACTATCAGTGGAATTGAATTTCGAAAACATGGCTGATTTTTCGCCGGAAAATGTAGCCAAACAGGTAGGACCTTTGAATGATCTGCTCGAAGTCAGGGGCAAGCTCAAGGCCCTTCTCAGCAAAACCGAAGGCAACGATCGTCTGGAAGAGCTGCTCAGCGCCATCATGGAAAACACCGAGATGCGTGAGAAATTGAAGGATGTGCTTGGGGCGGAAGCACCCGGCGGAAGCAAGGAGGGTGACTGACCATGGCCAGTTCCAAGAAACGCAAGGATATACCCCTCAGTGAAGTACTTGAACTTGACGGCGGCGGCATGCTCGCTGAAATGCTCGAAACGGGTATCAAACCTCGGGACGATGCCAGCAAGGAGTACGGCCAGGATCTGATTAAGACCCTGGTGGAACAGTTGCTTGATCCCGGCACGGTTGTTGCCAAAAACATTACCGTGACCATCAACCAACGCATCGCAGCCATCGATCATCTGCTTTCCAAGCAGTTGAATGTCATCATGCACCACTCGGATTTCCAGAAACTGGAAGCTTCCTGGCGCGGATTGAACCAGATGGTCATGGGTGCTGAGACTGGTGAATCCATGAAGGTTCGGGTCATGAACCTCAACAAGAAGGAAATGCTACGGGATTTCCAGTCGGCTTCGGAATTCACCGAGAGTGCCCTTTGGAAGGCGATCTACGAGAGTGAGTTCGGCCAGTACGGTGGCGATCCCTTCGGAACCCTGGTGGGCGACTACGAATTCGGACGTGGCCCTCAGGATATCGAACTTTTGGAGCATGTATCCCATATTGCGGCTGCGGCCCACGCGCCATTTGTCTCCGCTGCCAGCCACGAGATGTTCGGTCTGGAGAGCTTCACCGAGATGCCCAATCCCCGGGATCTGGCCAAGGTCTTTGACAAGAGCAATCCTGAAAATACCAAATGGCTTTCGTTCCGGGATTCGGAAGATTCCCGATTCGTATGCCTGACGGTGCCACATGTCTTGGGCCGGCTACCGTACGGACAGGCCACTGTTCCGGTGGAGGATTTCAATTTCGAGGAAGATGTGGATGGTGCAGAACATGACAAGTACCTCTGGACCAGCGCAGCCTATTCTTTTACCAGCAGGCTGACCGCTGCATTTTCCAAGCATCACTGGTGTGTGGCCATTCGTGGGCCCGAAGGTGGCGGGCTGGTCGAAGGGCTGCCC
>JAUUYW010000016.1 GCA_030590265.1 Candidatus Krumholzibacteriia bacterium | reverse complement strand
CGGTGATACCATTCATGCTGAAACGACAGTGCTGGAAGTTGCGTCGTCAAAAACAAAGCTGGATCGCGGCACGGTCAAAGTATCCACTGTGGCAATCAATCAGCGTGGTGATGCCGTGCTATCATTTACACGGGTAGTTCTTGTGCCCAAACGAAATGGTAAAAAGGATGTCTAAGAAATACCCCGGCCCCTGGATTATTCGAACCATGCTGTTCACTTCCGGTCATCATCAGGAGTACATCAACAAAGCATTCAAATCCAAGGCTGATTGTATTGTTCTGGACCTTGAAGATGCCGTTCCCGAAAAAATGAAAAGTGCCGCCCGGGTTCTTAGCCGGGAAGTTCTGGAGTCGGATTTGATCGATGATCGTCCCGTTTTTGTACGCATCAATCCCATGGAAACCGGTCACACCCTGGTTGATCTCGGTGCGGTTGCCTGCCAACAACTTTCCGGTTTTGTTTATCCCAAGGCCTATTGTGCCAGCGACGTAAAGGCTTTCAGCGCCCAATTGGCCCTTATAGAAATGAATCTCGGTCTGGAAAAAGAGCATTTCGACATCATTGTCTTGATGGAGACCCCCCAGGCCGTTTTGAGCGCCCTGGAAATAGCCAAAGCTTCGCCACGGGTGATTGGCTTGCTTTATGGTTGTGAAGATTTTCTCACGGACATGAGGGGGGCCCATGGTCCAGACGGTCGTTCCTTGTTGGTCCCGCGCCATCTCGTGTCCATGGCAGCAAGGGCGGCGGATATCATTCCCATTGATACTCCTTATGTGAAGGTTCACGATTCCCAGGGACTTGCAGAACATATCGGCCAAGCTCGGGAATTGGGTTTTGAAGGCATGTTGGTCATGTCTCCCCGCCAAATCAACGAGGCCCGCACCAGCTTCTCGGTTTCGGACCAGGATTACCAGTATGCCCAGAAAATAGTTGAAGCCTCTGGCAAATCAACTCAAGGAATTTCGGTCAGCAAAGACATGTTTGTTTCGCCACCGACTTTCCGCAGGGCTCAAAACCTATTGGCCCGCTACGCTGCCATCGCGGCCTTCGAAAAGGATGTATTACCCTAGCAGAATGTGCATTACCTGCCCTGGACCATCACAATAAAGGCTTGGTTGCGGTGACTGACATTACATCTGAAAATGGCTCGGCCAAGCGGCCCTTCGGCAAGTCTCAACTTGTGGAGGACCTTCGGCAATTGGGTATCAAGAGGGGAGACCTTCTTCACGCAAAAGTTTCGCTCCGGTCAATGGGGTGGGTTGAAGGAGGGGCAAGGACTCTTCTGGACGCTCTTGTGGAGGTGCTTGGCCCCGAAGGGACTCTTGTCTCTGATGCGTTTATTCCCATGTATCCCCTGCCTCTTACCCATGAGGACGCAAAAAAAATCTCCGATGACAATTCTCCAACTTATGCCGGGGCCTTTTGTGCGGCGATGATTCAACACCCGGAAATGGTACGAAGTCGGCACCCGGTGCAAAAAGGGGTTGCCATTGGAGCCATGGCCAACGACTTGATGCTCAGTCATTCGGAATCCAGCCCAGCGTATGAACCTTTGCAAAGAATGGCTCTGGCGGGTGGAAAACACCTGTCCATCGACCGAAACGTTATTGGAGTAGGGACCACCCATGTGGCCCAAAACCTTCTTGATTTGCAGCAAAAGACCTCACCATTGGGAATCAATTATTTGGACGACCAGGGCAATATTGCTCTTTTCAAAATTAATTGGGTTGGTGGGTGTGCCGAAGGTTTCCCAAAGTTTTTCCCCCTGTATGAAAAAATGGGGGGAATTGTAGCGCGTGGTAATGTTGGTAAGGCCGATTCGGTTATCACGGACATGAAAAAAACCTTGGAAATTGAATTGGATAAATTGGAGAAGGACCCAGCATTTTTTCTCTGCGACAACCCTGGTTGTATTCAGTGCCGCTTGACTTGGGCATTTTCAACCGGTAAGGCTCCGGTTGTATACCTGGTCCGTTTTATGAAATCGATGCGTCAAAAATCACCTCTGGCTCTTTGGCGCAGTGTTTCCAACTGGTTTGCTCGCCGCCGAAGCACATAATTTACCATATGTTTCCATGTCCCAGGAGTTTCGCAAAAAAGAATTGTGCCAGAGAAGTGAGAAACAACCGCCATAAAACCGGCAGGTTTCCTTTAACTCCTGCATGGCTTCAAGTGCAGCAGGTGTTTTGCCAAGGCCCATGTACTGTCCTGAGATAACGCTCACTTCCATCATTATGAGTGGTTGCTGAAGCAGATTGATGGTTCGTCTTTCCTTCACATCATACATGCGGAATTTCTTACTGGTCCCACAACGAAATCCGGCCTGTTCGGCGAATCCGAGGGTTGAGTCGTATTGCAACTCTGCTTGCTCCCAAAGACGGGCTGTTTCCGGTGTCTTCCACCTCAGATAGTGCTGACGCCCACCGGCCACCTCGGTTTGGATCTTCTCTTCGGCAAGAACCCGCAGCAAATTGGCCAACTCACGGTTGAATTGCTCAGGATTGTCAAAGGTAAGATAGCCCGGATGAAAACCGATTTTGTGACCGCGTTGGTGGATGGTGTTCAAGAGACCGCGAATGACTGGAGAATCAAGGTCGATGGCGGCATCCATGGCAGGATGGGATTGCAGGGGTTTAAAATTGAAGGTAACGCTGTTGCCCGCGGTCTCGTTGATGTCCATAATGGACTCAATAGCGTTGAAATAGGGATCCGCGCTGTGATCACCCTTGCGGGAAAGGAAATAGTTCCTGACGTGGGTTGTTGCCTGGGAAAAATTGCCTTGCAAGAAAAGCTCCCCGCCGACCTTTCGGGCCAGCCCAGCAAGGCTGGAGGCTCCTGGAGAGAAAATTTCGTCCAGATCGCAGCTGACTTCCATTGTGAAGGAATGCGGCTGGCGAACAAGTTGTGGCCAAAGTTGATGCAGACATCCCCAGAGAATTTCCAAATACTCATCGACCAGTGGGCGGTGCAGCAAATTGTAGCGCCCTTCAAGAGTGCTGCTCAGAAGGATACGATGGTGGGGGTCAAAATCCGTAATGATTGCCTCTTCATACCGGGAAAGTAAGAAAAAAGCTGAACCAAAAAGATCCCACTCCAAATGAATCTCAGCAGGAGATTTCTTGAACAAAGGCTTACCGAATAACACTGGAACCAGGGGAGATAACAAATGCAGATCCAGACCGGTTTCGCCAGTATCCCAAGGTGCTGGGGGCGAATCGGGCACCGAATTTGTCGTCAACCAATTATCCGGTGATGGAAAAAAGGAAAGTGTGGAAATAATTTGTTTTCCGTCTGCTTCCAGTGTGATTTGACCTTCTGGACCCGGTGCAAAAGAAACCTGCAAACCCAGAAAATCTTCCACCATGACCGATACGATCCACTGGATTTCATTGGAACAGTTTTGCGGGATGCGGGCCAGCAGGTTCATTGGTCTTCTCCTGTGGAAATGAATTTTCCGGAAAGCCAAGCCAGCAGTGCCACTGGAAGAATTCCCTGAGACAGCAAGGCTGTGGTGAAGTTGGATCCAACCAGAACCATATTGGCCATGAGGAAGGCAGCCAGGAATGCTGTCAAGAGTCGACCTCTGAGATCGAGAAACAGGGGCAAAAGCAAGTCGAGAGCACAAACAAGGCCAAGAGACAAAAGCCAACCGGGGACCAGTCCGAATGCCGCCTGATAGGCAAACAGAAAGCAGGTGGTGGCATTGATGGTGGCCAGGGGGTTGTGTGCGAAGGTCAGCCCGGAAAGATTTGCAACATCGATGAAAGGCACACCAAAAAGAGCAGCCAAGGGTCGGATGCTGGCAATGCCGAAATTTCCCAGATCCTGAGCCAGATGGTTGGCCCAGACACCAGTTTCATAGGCGGTTTCGAATACTCTATTAAAGATGCCGGTGGAAACGGTTCCATACAAGGACATGATGTCCATTCCTTCAATTTTCCCTTCCCGCAGGTTGGAAATAAGTGCGGCGATAACCATTGCCACGGCAGCACCAGGAATAAAGGTCAGTGTTCCTCGTCGGAGGCCCATCCGCAGCAGGGCAATCAATCCCATCAAGAGGAAAAGGCGACCGCCTGGGGCACGGGCACCTGTCAGCATCACGCTCACAATCAAAATAATCACAAGGCCGATTCGTAAAAGATTTCGCAAGGAAAAAATAGGCAGCCGAGCCTGCACAGCCAAGCCCACCAGGAGAGGAGCAAGCACAACTGTGTGCCAAAGGTATGAGTAACGGACCAGGGGAGAGGTGACGAGCTTGAGACTTTCTTCCCGTGCCATGGTCGAGTTGATGGGGTCTGTGAAAAGGGTCACCAATCCCGTGGACATCAGCGGGACGGTTTTAAGGTACATGGCTATGGTGGTGGCTGAAACTAATAAAAAAACCAAGGCAATTTGGTATTCCTTTTCCATTCCCGTGGTTTGTTTTGAGTGTTTTTGGAGGGTAGCCGAGGGTGGAGTATACCGGCAGCGGTTGGCCAAATCCTGGGAAACCCTGCTCAAGCCCGGGGTTGCCAGAACCCAGAAAAAAATGCCCAATGGGAACAAAACAGTCAGCATTCGCAATGTGAAACCTTGCCGGAAACCTTCATCCAGTTCGGGACCGGCGAACGCAGCCATGAAATTGATGCGTGTGATCATTACCAGTGCGAACCACATGCTCGGCCGCAATATCAAGTGAGGTCGGGATACTACAAAAAAAATAAAAATTCCGGCTGTGATTAGATAAAAAAGCTGTAGCACCGGTCAACTCCGGTTGATTTTGTTTTGGTCAAAAAAGAACATGCATGGAACCATATTTCCACAGGTTACACTTCCAACTTTGGCTTGTCAACGTTCATGCAGGGTGAAGGAACCACCTGAGAATGGCTGGTCGTTAACGCATTGGAAATTGCCATAGTCCAATCCGAAATCCTTTTGAATAGTTGAAACTTCCATATATGATTGCACAATCTGTTAGTTACAATCTTTTCACGAAGGAATCCAGGTTGGGTATTTGTTTTATACAACTGTCCATTGATTTGCAAAGGGCCGGTTTTTAACTATGCGGATTGTTCAAATCACTTCTGTGCACCCTTGGCATGATACACGTGTCTTTTTGAAAATGTGTTGCACGGTGGCTGCTGCCGGCCATGAAGTCCACTTGGTTGTTCCCCGGCAGGATAGTCCCAAAGTGGAGGAGCGTGATGGGGTCATCATCCACTCGATACCATTGCCGAAAAACCGCCGTGAACGGATGTTTGGGACCGTGAAACGGGTACTGGAGCGGGCTGCCGAGTTGCAGGGAGATATCTACCAGTTCCACGATCCTGAAATCCTGCCCCAGGCTTTTAAGTTCCAGGAAAAGGTAGGCCGGCCGGTGGTTTTCGATAGTCACGAGGACTATCGTTTGCAAATGCTCTATAAACCTTGGTTGCCCAAACCATTACGGTCCTTGGTGGGGCATGCAGTGGGTTGGTATGAGGACCACAATGTGGGAAAGTTGGCTGGGGTTGTTGCGGCCACTCCTTCCATTGCTGAACGCTTCGCAAAACATCCACGTTGTGTGGTGGTGCAGAACTTCCCCATCCTGGAAGAGTTGGCTGTAAGCAAGGAAGAAGGCATCGACCGCCAACCCGGCTTGTACGGCTATGTTGGTGGTCTGGTTTCTGTGCGAGGCATGAAGGAAATGATTGGTGCCTTACCACTGGCAGGACCAGATATTAGGCTTGAACTGGGTGGCGGATGGTCGCCGGCGGGTTTCAGGGAAGAATGTGCTGGACTGCCTGGATGGAGCCAAGTTTCAGACCTCGGGTTTTTAGATAGGGTGAAGGTTCGTGAAATGTTCCAGCGTGTGAGTGCGGGTCTGGTTCTGATCCACCCTGCACAGAGTTATTTAACTGCCTATCCGGTTAAGATGTTCGAGTATATGGCTGCTGGTCTTCCGGTTATTGCCAGCGATTTCGATCTTTGGCGTTCAATTGTAGTGGGCAATGATTGTGGTTTGGTTGTCGATCCCCTGGATTTGCAGGCTATCGGCTTGGCGATGCGGCAATTAGCCGATGACCCCATCAGGGCAAAGGAAATGGGAGGCCAGGGGCGTCTCGCCATAGAAAGCAAATATAACTGGGAAAAGGAATTGGCACGGTTGCTGGACTATTATAAATTGTTGGTGTCTTGATTGTTTCAAGAGACCTTAACAAGGAGACCGTTTTGGGTACCAAGGAAAACATAGATCCACTGCATGTGGAGGAACGCAAACGTAAGGAAGCCGAGTTTCACAGCAATCGTGAAACTGACCGGTTGAGTATGTCATCTGAAGATTTTGAGAAGAAATACACCAACAAAACTTTTTATTCCATCTGCCGCAAAACCACTCAGCATTTGGAGGAGTGGATGCGTATCAATTGTCCTGGCAAAACAGCTCTTGATTACTGCTGTGGTTTGGGTGAATCCACTCGTCGACTCGCCAAATTTGGCGCCATGGCTTACGGCATCGACATTGCCGACGAAGAAGTCAAAACCGCGGCCCGCGATGCGGAAAAAGCCGGTCTTGCTGACCGCACCAACTTTCAGGTTATGGATGCGGAAAAGATGACCTTCGAGGACAATACATTTGACCTTATTCTGTGCTCAGGTGTTTTGCACCATCTGGATCTCGACACAGCCTATCCGGAATTGGCCCGTGTTCTGAAGCCCGGCGGCAAAATTCTTTGCCTGGAGGCTTTGGGGTACAATCCGATTATTCAATTGTATCGCCGGGTGACCCCCAAATTGCGCACCGAGTGGGAGACGGACCACATCTTGACAACGGCCCAGGTCAAGCAGGGATACCAGTTCTTTGATACAATCAAGGTTGACTATTACTATCTCTTTTCCATTGGGGCGATTCCTTTTCGCAACTCCCAAATTTTCGAACCAGTGCTGCGGTTCGGGGAGATTTTGGACAGCCTGGTTTTGAAGATCCCTCTGGTGCGAAAGATGGCCTGGCAAATGATTTTCGAGCTGTCGAATCCAAAACAGAGGCATTGAACCAAGTGCTGAAAAGACTGTTCGACCTTTTTGGGGCACTGGTGGGGATGGTGATAATTGCCCCATTTTTAATTATTATTGGCGTGGGGGTAAAGCTGTCTTCTGCTGGACCAGTCTTTTACAGGGGAGTGCGTGCGGGGCGCCACGATACTACTTTTCGCATCTTCAAATTTCGCACAATGGTTCCCAATGCAGAGACTTTGGGTGGCGAATCTACGGCTTTGAATGACACCCGCTTGACCCCGATTGGAAAATTTCTTCGCAAGTACAAATTGGATGAATTGCCTCAATTGTTGAATATCATCAAGGGTGAGATGAGTTTCGTGGGCCCCCGTCCCCAAGTGTTGAAGTATACGCAATTGTACCAGGGCGAATTCAAACGAATCATGGATGTCCGTCCGGGGTTGACCGATTTTGCATCGATCGAGTTCATCAATCTCGATGAGATCCTGGGTGATGACAATGTGGACCAAAAATACCAGCGTGAAATCGAACCCCGAAAAAATGAACTTCGCTTAAAATATGTCGAGGAACAAAGTTGGGCTGTGGATTTGAAAATTCTCTTTCTGACTTTGGCCCGGCTGTTGGGTATGAAGGGATCATGATGGAGGAACGGCAGTCCATTTGTGGGCCAGAGACCCGGCTCGGACTGGGCTGTTGGGCCATTGGGGGATATGGTTGGGGCAAGGCCGATGATGCCGACTCGCGCGAGGCCATCAACTGTGCTTTTGATTCAGGGGTGCGTCTCTTTGACACTGCGGATTGTTATGGTTTGGGGCATTCTGAAAAGTTACTGGCCAAAGCTCTGGGTGCCAACAGGCACCAGGCCAGGATCTCCACCAAAGGCGGAATTCGTTGGGATGACAGTGGCCGTGTCTGGAAAGATAATTCCCCGGCATATTTGAGGCAAGCCTTGGAGGATTCCCTGAGGCGCTTACAGCTGGACTGCATCCCTCTCTATTTTGTGCATTGGCCTGATGGAACAACTCCGATTGCCGAAGTTATCACCGAGCTGGAAAAAATGAAAGCTGATGGGCTTGTGCAGTCTGTTGGTTTGTCCAACTTCACATTTGCGGAACTGGAAGAAGCCGGAAATCATGGGAAAGTGGATGTGATCCAGGTAAAGGGTAATCTCATCTCCCGTTCCGAATTTCTGGAATTGTTGCCAATCTGCCAGCACAAAGGCACCAATGTGATGGCCTTTGGTGTTTTAGCTGAGGGATTGTTGACTGGGAAGTTCACCCCCGACACTGTTTTCCCGATTGATGACCACCGTTCGAACAGCTCGGAATTCCAAGGCAGTAAGTACCTGGAAAACCTGGATTTTGTAACAGGTTTGCAGGATGTTGCAGATCAACTGCAGGCACCACTGTCCAATGTTGCTCTAAAAGTCATGCTGGATCAATTGGGTGTGGACTGTGCTCTCTTCGGGGCAAAAAATCCCGAACAGGTCCGACAAAATTTGGCATGTCTCAATCTTGATCTGACTTTGGTCAGAAAGGACCTCTCCCATTTGATAGCTAGTTTCGGTTATCCACCTTTGCAATGGCGGGAAGATTAATCTGCTTCAACAGCCATTTCTTCCAGAAAATCTGCAAGTTTTTCATAGAGTTTTTCTGCAGAGTAGTTTGCTAGAAAAAGTTTGCGGGCGTTAATTCCCATGGCCTGACGCTGGGAATCATTTTCCAGAAGACCATGCAGGCACTGGGTCAGGCTTTCCGCATTTCCTTCCGTGAAAAAATCCGCACAGTTGTTTTCGGTTAACAACCGGCGAGAGAAGCCTTCCAGAGAAGAAACAATCGGTAACCCTTCGGACATATATTCTGCATATTTGTTGGTAAGGCTGTCTTTGAAATTGTCACTATTGCGATAAGGAGCAAGGCCGATCGCCGAGCGTTTCATCAAGGTCTGGACTGCCGGTCCATCAACCCAACCACCAAATACGACATTGGGAATATTGGTAGCTTGTCCCTTGAGCTTTTTGAGATCGTCACCGTCACCGGCAATCACCAAACGGGCATGTTTGCTGAGCGGCTGAAACCCTGCCAGAACAGTTTCAAAATCGATGACAGTGTAACGAATCGAACCGATGTAGCAGATTGTGGGAAGATCACTGTCTGCTGGTACTCCCAGCTTGTCCCAAAATAGACCAGCCTTTTTCATAAGGTTTTCGTCGTAGGAAACTTCGGGATAACCGTGGGCGAAAAAATGGTCTTTGGCTGTTGGAGGGCGTCCAGAGAATTTTATACCCCAATCCACCAATGCAGGTGCATTTCCGGTTATGGCCACAGCTCCAGAACAGGCTTCCCGCAAATCCCGGTACATAAATTCCAGGCCCAATCGTGCAAAGGGGCGAAGAAACCCCGGAAAAAGTTCTACCATAAAATCTGGCCATTGATCCAGGATATCAATGACCACAGGCACCCCGTGTTTTTTGCCATAACGCACTGCCTCGCGTGCGACTTCCAAAGTGGGTAGGGCACAGAAGATTACATCAGGTCGGGGTTGCTTCTCAGCCAAGCGTTTGAACTCCACTCCTATCTGACGATGATTAGCAATGCGTTGCCATGACAAATTTCGCCCGTAATGCCGCCCAAAAAGCATGATTAATTTGGTTTTTTCAAATAATGGTAGCTCGGTGCTTTCAGAGAAGCGGTTGGTTTTGTTGTGGTGGTTCATTGTGGATGACCACCAGGTAACCTCATGGCCGCGATCAGTGAGGATTTTGGCGGTCACTCCTACACGCCAGGGGCGCCAGGTTCCTTTATCGATGGGGAGTGGTTCGCCCATCGAAATGGCCCAGATTTGCAAAATTTGTCCTTCTCTTTTGGTTGTCCCGCGAAAATGTTTCTGGCCCAAGACATGCCTTTCCCTGGCCATGGACAATACTAAAAGAATATCCAAAGATTGGCAACTGCCACACGGCCCTTCTCCCAAGTGCTTGCACCATCAGCCCTTACGTGACAGAGGGAGTGAGCAATATGATGGAAAGATTTCAACGAGGGCCTTGGAGGTGAATTGTGAGCATTTCTTGGGTTATGCCAGATAGAAGAATTCCCCATGGCATAGTGAAAGTGACATGGGGAAAAGTGAGAAACATTATCGGGACACAACCTAAGTGCGGAGACGAAATGAATCTTTTTTACTGTCCAGTTCATATGTCCAACCCAGATCACAAAACGTAGCCAGCGTTCCCGGATCCAGTTTCCCTTCCTCAACCAGCAACTCCAAACTGACAGGCCATTTGCCTTCCCTGTATCGATACAAAGTAGCTGCAGCACGCACTTCACTATGCAGTTGATTGGCCCTCAGGGTTTCGGCTGCTGAGGCATCGTTATTGGGTGGTGCAGTCCAGCGGACCCAACCTAACCCTAGAATAATCAGCATGACCAGCAAAACCAGCGGGGCTCGGCGCAACCCCATACCCAGATCAAATTTTCTCTTACGATTATCTGCTCCGGATGAATCCAATGAGGTTTCAGCAGAATCATCAATTTGAAGGAACCCTTCCTGGCACCACATCTTCAACAAATTGCGCACCACAAAACTCTCGGCGCGGCCTTGCCTGATGATGCGCCCCAGAGGCAATCCCGCCAAAGCCAGTGACATTACATATTGGCCAGTTTCGCCCAAAGCCTCTTCGGGGATAACCTGATCACCCTGGATGAAACAAATTCTCGGACTGGGCAGGATTTCTCTCAAAATGTCCTCTTCATCCAGACGCCGGGCGGCTTCCATCAACAAGCCTTGAATATCAAGGCTGAATCGGCTGCGCACTCCGGGAGGACTGCCTTTGGTGGCGTTGAAATGATAGCTGCCTTGGCGCAACTTCATCCCGCTGGTTGTCATCTCCTGGGCCAGACTTTGCAAGACCAAGGAGAGCTTGGCCTCGGTGAGCAGGTTTTCGGATACCAATATTTCCGTCAGATCCAGGGAGCTATTTCGTGAGACAAACTCCACATGTTTCCATTGCTCATCATTAAAAAAACCGTAGGCTTTAAAAAAGATTTACAGGGGATCCCGGGCATCGGTGCGACGGTCCCGTGTGCCGACCAGATTACCCTTGTCGAAGATGAAAACCATGCTGCGGGTGGCTTCCAGTCTCAGATAGCCAGACTTTTGCTGACTGGATATGAGTTGCAGGATTTCAGCTAAATTAAAATCACTCAGTTTGCCTTCCAGTGCCATGCCACACCTCCTTAGAGTTTACCCAGGCCCGGCCCAACGGCCGCACCTGGTTGGTTCTCATCAATCATGATTTTTCTTACGTTAGCATTTCCGGAATTCCGACTGGGATTGGGAGCCCAGGAAAAATGTTCGGGCATTCCCTGGCGCAGGTTTGATCCGTCCAGTAGGGCAATCACCCAGGCCAGAACCAGCAGGCCACAGCCAAAGAGGACCGGCAGGGATAACCACCCAGGCCACATTTCTTTGGGAAGGGGCAACCAAAGAGCATCGAAGACTTCAGGAGCCAGAAGAAATCCAGGGCTCTTCCAGGGCGCACCACTGTCGAAAATCCAGCCAGCACTGATGAAGAAAGCACCCCAGGCAGTCAGCGACATTCTCAGCCAGGCGGCTGCAAACCGATTGCTGGCCAAATGCCCGGCCCCAGGCATGCTGCGACCCAGATTGACTATGCGTTGGGAGTATTTCATGCCCTCGCCCCGGGAACGGTTCTTGAGCAAGGTGGCCAAAACAACATCACTGCGGCTTCGACTGGCGGTTTCCCCGCAGGCAGGGCACAACCAGGCTGCATCGCGAACCCGGCAACAATCTCTGCAAATGGCGATTCCGCAGTTTTGACAATCGCGCGGATCGTGTTGGTGGCTCCACCACTGTATCAACACCACTGCCAGCAACAAAGGCACGATGAGAACGAGGAACAAAGGCAGCGGGGGACTTCCCAGAAGATTTTGCCAGGAAGAGATAGTCACCAGAGGTGGGTAATTCTCCGCTTCAAAAGCACAGGCTTTCAACAGGGCCTCGTGGGACAATCCCGGATAAACAACCGGGGAATAACTCTGGTTGCGAGTACTTTTGTCCATGTGGGTGGGCGCAAAAAATCCCAAATCCCGGGAAAGTTCCAGGGCCGTGGTGGCTTCGGGGATGAATAGTTTTTTGAAATAAACCTGGGCCATGTTGTAGCCCACTTCGCCCCGGTTCGGGTGCACTGTTTTGGTCTGATGGTAACGCGAAAGAGCCTGGTCCAGATTGCCGCGATAATAGGTGTTGTTGGCCAGACCAATCTGGGCAGGGAAACTATCGGGGTCGTATTGAAGAACTTTTTTGAAGAGCTTGTCGCTGGTTTGGAAACGGCCCCGTCGGGCTTCCTGAATGGCCAGGGCAATGCGCAGTCTCGCCTGACGGTCGATATTTGTAGCATTTTCCAGGTTTTTCCTTAAACGGTCTGACGTGGGTCCTGATGGTTCCAGGCGGCAGGCATCGACCAGGAGAATGACTTCGCTGTTGGGGTCGATGGTTGGCGGGGCCAGATGCAGCAGGGGCCAGGCGGGGAAAGCCAGGATGATGGCTGTTGCCCAAGTGACGGTTAAAAGAGCACGCAATTTTCCGCGGGTCTGAATCAACAATACCGCACTCATCAGGGCCAGAAATCCAAGCCATCCAGGTCGCAGAGCAATGATCGCAATCGGAATGAGCAAGGGCAGCCACCAATGTTGAGCATGGCTGCGATCCTTAAAAACCAGGGCACCAAGATCATGAGACAAGTGGGGCCACAACATCAGAAATGAGGCTATCACCAGGACAGTCCAAAACCAACTTGAAAGCAATATTGCCGCCTGGTGCAGAGGCACAACCAAACGGCCTCTGGCCACTGGTGACTCAATTAACCCGGCCACAATTTTAGGAAGAGAATTAATTACAGTGGGTGTATCGAAGACTCGCAGGGATTGGCCTACTTGCCACATCAGGTAGCGCGTATTTTCCGGGTCAATGCCCAGAGCCAGTTTCAGGTTTTCTTTAACTGCGGGCCGGTCCTGGCGAGCCGCCGCCGCCCGGGCTTCCTGGAAATACCAATCACCACTGAGGGGGTGGATCAGACGAGGGGGTTTCCGGGGAGGTTTGGTCCTGGGCACTACCGTGGCCTTGACATCGGGTAATTTCTTGCGACTGCTGTCAACACTTGATCCTTGATAGCGAGGATCGATTTCCCCTTCCTGAGGATCAGCAACCCGCAAAGTATCCAGTGGTGCCGGATTTGGCCCGGAGGACGCCCAGAGGGCAGTCGGCAGGTTCAGGCACAGAATTGCCACCAGGATTCCAGGGATCCATTGGGGCTTATCTAATATTTTCTTGAGTCCAAACATTCCTATGTTGAATCTTTCGGCTGTTGGGTGGATGATTCCCACGAGCACTCTTCTTCATTCCGGGTTATCGCACATTTGAGCCTGGGGTTTATTGTTTTTTCACCGGGATTTGATTTTTGTGAACCAATACAAACTTGGACACCACAGATGGCGACGGATTGTTCTGGCCTTAGCCGGCTTATGCGGGTTGGCAGGAATCCTTCTGGAACACGGAACCTACCCGGGCGATACCGGGCTTCTGGTGGCCCGCTTTTTCAGTTTTTGCGCAGTCATTCTTTTTTTGGTGGAACAGGTCCTTTCCTGGCGTCATCTGGGACAATTCAGGTTTTACCTCAAGGAACGCTGGCCCACTTTTTCCCTCTCTGTGTTGCTGATTCTGGAAATCCTTGGGATTCTTCTGGGGCGTGAATCAACTTGGTTGGCAACAGTTATGGACAAGGTCCACGCCAGTGATTTGACCAATGCCTATCTTTTGATCATCCAGGTGTATATTGCTTCAGTATTTGCTGTGCAGCTGCCTCATATGCAACACCGGTTTGCACGCTGGCGGGTTCGTCCGGCAGTGGCCTTTGTCCTGGTCTTTGTAGTTATGATTTTTTTGGGCACCGGTTTGTTGATGCTCCCCAAGGCTACCCCAGCCGATCAACCAATCCATTTTTTGGACGCCCTTTTCACATCATCCAGCGCCGTATGTGTCACCGGTTTGGTTGTCAGGGATACGGGCACCGGGTTTTCCACATTTGGACAAACGGTCATTCTGGTGCTCATCCAGCTGGGTGGTTTGGGCATCATGTCCCTGACAGCGGCTCTGAGCCTCTTGTTGGGTAGGGGAATCGGTGTGCGGGAAAGCAGCTTGTTACGGGAAGTCTTCCATGTGCCCATGATGGCCGAAGTGGGACGCATGGTGCGTTTCATCATTCTGATGACAGTGAGCATTGAAATCCTGGGGGCGATTCTCCTGTACCGCGGGTTGGATGGTGCCCAGCTTGCAAACACACCGAGGGCTTTTCAGGCGCTGTTTCATTCCATCAGCGCTTTCTGCAACGCTGGTTTCAGTCTTTATTCCCAATCCCTGGTGGAGCTGGCCCATAGCCCATTGGTGATGGGGTCAGTCACTGGTTTGTTGGTGCTGGGTGGGTTGGGATTTGGGGTGGTTCTTCAGTTGATGGCCTGGACACGGGGCCGTTTTCTGGATCGCCGCAACAAAAGGCTGCGCTTGGACCTTCACTCCCAGGTGGTTCTGGCGGTATCAGCTGCTTTGTTGATTGGCGGCGGACTCCTGATCACCCTGTTGGAATGGAACAACAGCCTTGCCGGCCAACCGTTGGCAGCCAAATTGAGCCAGGCATTTTTCCAGTCTGCTACTTGCCGCACCGCCGGTTTCAACAGCATGGATTTGAATCTTCTCACACCGGCGTCTCTTTTTCTGATGATCATCCTGATGTTCATCGGTGGTGCTCCCGGCAGCACCGCCGGTGGTGTAAAGGTGACAGCACTGGCCATTGTCTGGGCCAACATTCGTTCGGTTGGTAAAGGCCTGACGAAGGTTCGTTTGGGCCGGTGGGAGATAGAACAGGTCCAGGTCCAGCGCAGCATGCTGGTGCTGTCTGCCGGGTTGGTGATTGCTGCTGTGGCCATCTTTATCCTGTTGATGTCCGAAGGACAGGAGCCGTTGCCCACGGTGTTTGAAGTCTTTTCGGCCCTGGGCACCGTTGGGCTTTCCCTGGGCATGACCGACCTGCTTTCCCCGGTGGGAAAACTGTTGATCATTTTTTTGATGTTTGTGGGACGACTGGGTCCTTTAACTCTGGCTGCCAGTCTGGTGGGCCGTTTGGCCGAACCCCGAATCCGTTTTGCCAAAGGACGGATTCTCATTGGTTAAGGTTGTTGAAAGGTGTGATGTCCGATGTTGAAAGTAGCAGTGTTGGGGCTGGGCCGATTCGGCCAGGCCGTTGCCAGAGAGCTGAATCGTCAAGGAGCCGAAGTCCTGGCTGTTGATCGAAATTTGAACAAGGTCAACGAAATCATCCAGGATGTGGACGAAGCCGAAAGTTTCGACGCCACCAATGCCAATTTGTTGGAGAGCCGCAACATCGCCAAAATGGACGCAGTGGTGGTGGCAATCGGCAGCAATTTTGAAGCCAGTGTACTGGTGACAATGCATTGTCATGAACTGGGAGTACCCCTGGTTTGCGCCAAAGCTTTGAACGAAGACCAGGCCGATGTGCTGCGGAAGGTCGGGGCCGATCGGGTGATCAAACCCGAAGAAGACGTCGGTATTCATCTGGCGCGGCACCTGACTCATGACTCAGTGGTTGATTTTGTTGAACTGCCTGACGGTTTTAGCCTGCGCACCCTCAAGGTTCCCGATGATTGGGTGGGGCAAAGCGTGGGCGAGTTGAATGTCCTGAATGAGCATCATCTGAACATCATTCAGGTGATGCGATTTGGTAACCAGGAGGAGGCACAACAGCCATCGGAGACCAAACTTCCCTTACCTGATGGCAGTCTGATTTTTCAGGAGGGAGATAAAATGGAGGTCATTGGGCAGGACAAGCACCTGATTAAATTTGAGTAACTTACATTTTATAGTAGAAAAAACTTGAGAATTGGTGTCCCCTATGGCTACTCTCACGGGAAACGCATTTGGCCCGGATCAGGGATGCTTGAGACAACATCCATCATCCGGCCTTGATATGGAGTGAGATCAACCGGGCGCAAGCCCATCAAAGGAGTGGAAAAAATGGTTAACTTCCGCAAAATTGCCATGCTGTTAATGCTGGTGGCCCTGGTGGTCATGGCCGGCTGTTCCTGCAAGGAATACGAAGAGCAAATCATGCAGCTGGATGCCCAAATTGAAGAGTTGCAAAGGGAAATCGCCAACGATGAGGCCGTCATCGCCGAGCGCAACCAGATCGTCGAAGAATTGACCAGCAATCTGGACGACTGCAAGTCCGACAACGCCATCCTCATCGAGGAGAACGAAGAAGTTGTCATGGGTACGGTGACCGATGAGCTGAGCTTTGTAGCCAGCGGGCTGATCGTCCGCGATACAATGGTTCCTGCTCTGGAAAATATCGCCGGGGTCATTCGCGACCATCCTACCTGGGATGTGTATGTGGAAGGCTACACCGACAATCGCAAGGTCAAAGAAGAGTACCAGGAGTACTGGCCTTCGAACTGGGAGCTGGGTGCTTTCCGGTCCGCGGCCGTGGTTCGCTACATGACCGGTCAGATGGGCCTGGATCCCGAACGTTTCGCCGCGGTTAGCTTTGGTCCTTTCCGGGCCGTCGCCGACAACGATACCGAAGAGGGTCGCAAAGCGAACCGTCGTGTTCGGTTTGTATTGTACAAGAGTGAATAGATTCGGTAAAAAATAAAGCTGAATTTTGTTGAAGATTTCTCCCGGGCTGGTTCTTCTGGAACAGCTCGGGAGTTTTTTTCTGGTTATTTGAAAGAAGCCAGAGCTTCCAGGAGAATATCGATTTCCTGTGGCGTGTTGAACGGGCCGGGACTGATGCGGATGGTTCCACCATGAGTGGTGCCCATGGCTTCATGCACCAGGGGAGCGCATTGCAGGCCAGTGCGCACGGCGATATCCCAATCCGCATCCAGGAACATACCTACTTTGGCCGGATCCATGCTTTCTACCAGAATGGAAAGCACCGCGGTGCGGCTGGCGGCACTGAGGTCGAATTCTCCTTTTTCCAATCCCACCACCGAAACCGAAGGAATATCTGCCAGGCCTTTGAGCAAACGTGTGCTGAGTTCGTTTTCGATTTTGCCGGCATCATTGGTCAGCAACCAGTCCAAACCTGCGTTCAAACCAACCAAACCCACGGTGTTGAGGGTGCCCGCCTCAAGACGATAGGGATATTCTTCCAGATGACCCCGCACGGCTGATCGCACGCCGGTTCCACCCCACCGGGTTGGTTTGATATTCCCCTCACCGGCAATCAATAGACCACCGGTTCCCGTGGGGCCCATCAGGCCTTTGTGCCCAGTGAAGACCAACAAATCGGCACCAATAGCAGCCATGTCAATGGGAACTACGCCAGCGGTTTGGGCTGCATCCAGCAGAAAATGAATTCCTCTGGACCGGCACAAGGCTCCAATTTCATCAACAGGTTGAACAGTGCCCAGAACATTGCTGGCGTGAGTCATCACAACCAGCCGGGTTTCAGGTTTCAACAGTGATTCGATTGATACGGGCTCAACGAATCCTCGGCCATCGCAAGGAGCCAGGTCATGTCTGATACCGGTTTTTTGCAGTTCAAAGAGGGGACGCAGCACGGAGTTGTGTTCCAAAACGGTGGAGACAATGTGATCACCCGGTATGCAAACACCCTGGATGGCAATGTTCAACGCTTCGGTGGCGTTGTTGGTGAACACCACTCGGTTTGGGTCTTGGGTGGGATGCTTGAAAAATATGGCCAATCGACGGCGGAGATTATCAAGGCGAGCCCCAGCTTTCAGGCTGAGATCGAAGCCAGAACGGCCTGGATTGACAGCCTCATTGGCAAGAAAATTTCCCATGTCTGCAGCCACTGTTGGCGGCTTTGGGAAGGATGTTGCTGCGTTGTCCAGGTAGATCAGGGGCATGGTCCGGTATCCTTCATCCTTTTGGCGATCCAGGGGGTGGGGTGCTAATAGGAATATCGAACAGGGAGCTTTGGCGTCAAGATGAAATCAGCAAGTAAATTTCCTTTGGTAGAATTCTCTCTGCTTGCCTCAAGGTACAAAATGGTTTTACAATGGGAAAAATCCGGGCTCAGAAAATGACATGGAGGATACTATGCAAAAAAGAACACTGATACAGGCCCTGTTCCTGACTGCTTTTGTGGTGGCAATGGCTGGATGTGGCGAAAAAGATGATGCTTCCGTTGCCAGTGAAACCAAGCAGACCAAGGCTATGGTTCCCGATTTGGTCACCGAGGATGATCTCAACGACATCCCTGATTCCTCGGTACCTGCTACAGACGTTCGACCAGAAGGGCATCAGGGAACACCATCCCAATTGCCTGAAAACCCAGCTCCGGAAACTTCTGAACCAGCGGGTGAGGGCAAGGTCACCCGAGTAGTCCCCCCTGCGGGGCAAGAGGAACCGGCTGGCGATCCCCCTCCTTCAGCCACAATCTCCGGGCCCTTCAGTTTGCAGTTGGGCTCTTTCACCGTTTTGGCTATTGCCGAGGAAAAAGCCGCCCAATTGCGAAAAATGGGCCATGCGGCCACCATTGAACAGGCCGAAGTGGGCGGGCAGCTTTACCATCGCTTGTTCATCAGGGGACTGGCCGATCATAAAAGCGCGGAAAAACTTGGCGAAGAACTGCATTCCAGCCTCGGTTTGAGTTATCTTGTGAAACGCAAAATGAACTGATTTCCAAGGCCTTGAATTGGGTGACCAGCCCTGGTCCATGTGCCGGGGCAAGAATTTCCTGGAGGAACAATGTTCAAGCTGAACAAGAGCCTGTTCTGGGCTCTCACATTCGTCTTATTGTGTGGGTCTTTGGCAACGGAAACGGCAACGGCAGCGGATGGGCCCATTTTCTTTCGTCTGACCACGGAACCTGGAGAGATGCTGGGTGTTTTTTATCCTGAGCTGGCTCCCCATCACGTGGACAGTTTTATTCATTTGAGCCGAACTGAATTTTATTCCGGAACCAAGTTTCACCGCATTATGCCTGGTTTTATTATTCAAGGTGGTGATCCCAACAGCAAGGACATGGATCCTCGCAACGACGGCCTCGGCAGCCCAACAATTGCTGACGTTCTGAATTCCGAAGAAGCCAAACTAGTGGACCAGGTCAACGCCATGCTCGCTGATAAGGGTTTCACAGGGCTCACCGGTGAAGCCAATTTGCGGGCCGAATTTTCCCATACCGCCAAACATTTGCGTGGCACCCTTTCCATGGCCCG
>JAUUYW010000388.1 GCA_030590265.1 Candidatus Krumholzibacteriia bacterium | reverse complement strand
CACCTGAAGGATCGTGCCGACGCTTTCGACCTCAAGGTCGCGGTCGTACTTGTTCAGCTCCTGAGATAGTACGGAGCTAATCTCTTCAGGCCTAAGTTTCACTGCCGATCTCCTCGTTTGTTCCGACGTTGACGCCGGTATTCTTAAGCGAATTCGCTACCAATAAAGCCATGGGACGCTATCAGCGCACCGATGCCTTTTCAAGCTTGTTGCGCAGCAGATCAAGGTTGGAGCGCACGGTGCCATCGAGGATTTTCCCTCCCATGGTCACGCACACACCCCCGATCACTGCGGGATCGATTTTGTTTTCCAGAATGACCCGGGCACCCGTGAAGACCGACAACTTCTCTGTGAGGCTGGCGGCCAAATCGCTGGGCAGGGCCACGGCGGTCGTCACCTGGGCGCGAACAACACCTTCGTGTTCCTCCACCATGGCAGCGAACTCTTCGCCAATGTCCCGAGTATTTTCAATCCGGTTTTTGTCGATCAGAAGATAGAAAAAATGCAGCAGAAGGTTTTCGATTTTGTCACCAAAAACACTCTTCATCAGATCTTTCTTTTCCTGATCGGCGACCTGCGGGCTATCCATGAAGATCCGCAAATCCTGGTTATCTTTCACCGAGTTCAACACCGCGGCATAAGATTCGGCCACATCCACCAGATTGCCTTCAGCCAAAGCCGAAGCCATCAATGCGCCCGCATAACGTGAAGCTACCTTGCGATCACGCATGGGGAGCTCCCCCATTGTCTGGCAGGTTATTGTCTGGCAGGTTGTCGATGTAGTCGGCAATCAACTTGCGGTGCAGATCGTTGTCCAACCGTTCATCGATTACTTTTTCAGCGGCGCCGAGGGCCATGCTCACCACAGAGTCGCGCAGCTGGAGCTGGGCCTTTTGGGCTTCCAGTTCAATATCCTGCTCGGCCTTCTGTTTGGTTTCATCGGCCTGGGTGCGAGCCTTGACGACGATGCCGTCGGCCAGGACTTCACCCTTTTTCACCGCTTCCTGAACTTTTTCGCGTTCGATGGCCTTGATGTCCGCAAGTTTCGACTCGAAGTCGCCTTTGAGAGCATCGGCCTCTTCCAGGTTCTTTTCGGCCGCCTTGTAATCGCCATCGATTTTGGCGCGACGTTCATCGAGCATGTCGATGATCGGACCCCAGGCGTACTTTGACAGCACCCAGACAAAAATGCCGAAACCGAGGGCCATGGTCAGCAATTGGGGTATTTTCGGGAGTACCAGTTCCATGACAGGTTACCTTCCGGTCAGAATCACCCGGCGAAAGTGCCGGGGCGGATGAAATTCCGCCCCAACTTCAAAAACGCACGCCGAGTCGTCTGCCCAATCTATTAGAGTTTACCCATCAGCATGAGAGTGGCAACCAAGGCGTAAATCGTCAAAGCCTCGATGAAGGCACAACCAATGATCATGGCAGTCTGAATCTGGCCGATGGCCTCAGGTTGACGGCCCATGGCGTTCATTCCGCCTTCAATGGCTTTACCCAGGCCAAGGCCCGAGCCGATAGCAGCCATACCCAGTCCGATAGGAAGAGCGAGGCCCAACAAGTTCCCGTCCATTGTTTTCTCCTTCTCGTGCGTGCGTCGCACTCTTTGCGCGGGTTTCCCCGCCAGTGTCCGGGTTAAATACCCGGGTTAATGCCCGTGCTGCTCATCGTGATCACTGTGAGGCAGCCACAGGGCAATGTAAACCGTAGCCAAAAGTGTAAAGACCAGCGCTTGAATGGTGCTGGAAAGCAGTCCCAGGAAATAGAAAGGGAACTGCAAAGGAATACCCGGCATGAGGGAAGAATCCACGAAGGCATGGGTGATCAAAATACCCAGGCCAACCATGGTGGCCACCAGGGCCTCTTCACCAAAGATGTTTCCGAAAAGACGCAGGGCCAGGCTGACGGGCTTGATGAGCTCACCAAGCAGGTGCAGCGGGAAAAGCAGCAGGGAGAAACCCCAATCCATGCCCGTTTTTGGCGAGCCGGCCATGTGGTGCAAGTATCCCAGAAGACCATTTTCCTTGAGGGCCACTGTCTGGACGAAGAAGAAAGTGATCAAACCCAGGGCAAAGGTGGTGGTGTTGAATGCCGAGGTGGCGGCATGGCCCAGGGGAATCAAACCGAAAAGGTTGTTCAGCAGGATGAACAGAAAGAGAGAACCCAGGAACGGAGTGTAGCGTCGCGCCGTGGGGCCGATGATCTGGGTGAACAGATCATAGAGGTAACCGATGATCAGTTCGGCCATCATTTGCTTGCGGCTGGGCTTGCGGGAGTTGAGGTCTCTGCTCAGGATGATGAAGAAGATTGCCGTGAGGATGATCACGATAAAGGCAAAGATCGGGTTGTTCCACTCCACGAGGATGTTGTCCACGCTGTCGGGAGTTACAACAGAAACGTAAGTGAGCAGGTTGGGGAGGTGGTCGTCGTGGCCTTCGGTGTGACCTTCGGCGTGTTCACCGGCTTGTTCTCCAACGTGTTGATCGGCTTGTTGATCGGCACCCTCAGCATGAGCGGCTTCGCCATGAGTATCGTGCTGGGCCATTGCTGGAGAACCGGACATGCCTGTAGAAAAAAGCAGCACCCCAAAGGTGATGGCAAGAATGGTCAGCTTGTTTCTGCTCATGTCAAACATCGTCATCCCGTCGGTTCGTTTGGCGAATCTCTATGGAGCGCGACCTGGCACCCACACCCACCAAAGTGGCCATCAATAAAGTGAAACCCACCGCGTGGCTGATAGCTGGAAACGGACGGGAAAATAACACCCATAAGGCTAATCCGTAAACAGCAATTTTGAGCAACACCCAAAGAAAGATGGCAAATCCGTTGCGTGGCGTGCCGGGAGGCACCACCGCGGAGCGCAAAATCCCTTCAAGGGCCATCAACCCGGTCACCGCCCAGAGGGCCGTCAAAAACAGACCCGCCGCAAATTCAAACGAAATGGCAAACCAAGCCACCAAGGCGCTGACCAACGCGATCAAAATAGTCCATATTCGGACCCGTGCAAGGAGGGATTTGTCCAATTTTGATTTTTCCTTGTAAGAACTGATACTCGCTGCTCGAAAAGGAATCTAATGGTTGCGGGTTCGTTTGTCAGCTTCGGCTTTTCTGGCCAGGAGAATGAAAATTTGCCGGAAAGCGGCCACCAGGCCAAAAAGCAATCCGCCGACACTGGTCCAAGGAGCACCTCCCCACTGGTTTTCCGCCAGCATTCCCAGAATATAGCCAACTGCGGGCCCCGCCAACATCATCATGGGAATGAGGGTGTAGGTGCCGATGTCCTTGGCGGATTTTCCCACTTTGGTGGCATATCTGTCCATTGCCGGGCGTTTGGACGGATCTTCGCGGGATGCCCTTTCAGATTTTAACTGTTGGCGCAGGGCATCGACCTTTTTGCCATCCGGTCGCTCCGGATATCCTTCGGGGAGGGAGGCGTCCTCTGCGGCGTTTTCTTCCCACCAAGGGGTTTCTTCGCCATTATTTGGGTTTTTGGGTTCATTCGGAGT
>JAUUYW010000036.1 GCA_030590265.1 Candidatus Krumholzibacteriia bacterium | reverse complement strand
TGCAATTTTCAATGCAGGTTTTAATACCGGGGTTAAGAAAAATGATCTCTGTGGAATATGGCAGGACAAGTCCCAGCAAATCGGCATAACAGCCTTCGATCACCCAATTCCTGTTGTCGGCCAGGAAAGACTCCAATTGCTTTAAACTAGCTGCCAATGATTTCCTGGTAGGGGCATCATGGGAATTGTCTTCCTCCCAGGCCACAGTATCCAAATCCAAATGAGGACAGGAATGAGCCATGGCCTTATTCCTGGCCAGAGTCGACTTACCGGACCCGGAGTTTCCGAAGATCACTATCTTTGGCATCCGGGAACCCTTTCTTTGAGCCCGGCCAGCTGAGGTGGCGGTGTTTTCAACCTACCTCCCCTTTTTCCTGGTGCCCACTTTTTTTGCAGTGGTTTTTTTTACCGTAGCCTTCTTGGCGGTCACTTTTTTGGTTCCAGTTTTCTTAGCCGTTGTTTTCTTGGTAGTTGGTTTTTTCACTCCGCCTTTTTTGGCAGGGATTTTTTTCGCGGGTGCCTTTTTTGTAACAGTCTTTTTTGTTACCGTCTTTTTCCTGGTGCCGGTCTTTTTGGTTACCTTCTTTTTCGTCGGCTGCCGCGTTGTTTTCTTCACAGGTTTGTCTGCAGATGGTGTCGAAGGCTGTTTGGCCCCCGGTCGCACTTCAGGTCGTTCCTGTTTGACACCGCCATCATCCTGACTTTTTGTTTTCTGTTCTCCATCTTCATTAACCACCCGGTCCCCTCCACCAGAACGGCCTCGTCCCCCTGAACGACGGCGCCTCCTTGAAGATGACCGACTGGGTTTTGCATCTTCATTCTCCAACGGTTTGCCGTCACCCAAAGCCTGCACAACCCAAGTGCCTCCCGCCTGAGCGTCGCGTTCCACCACCAGCAAACCGAGCCGGCGGGAATCGTCCAGCAAATCGCCGAAGGTGCCGTACCCAAAATTGCGTTCGCTGAAGTCGGGCATCTTGCGAGTCATGGTATCCTTGATCAAGGAAGAATAAAGAACCCCTCGGCTCTCCTGCAAAAGACCCTGCACCGTATTGACCAGGAACTCGAACATTTCTCTTTTGTCAGCCGGTACATTGCCCACCGGCCGCTTGGGTTGCCCGATGGCGTCGCGATAAATGTTGTCGTAAAAAATGAATTCATCGCAGTTGTTGATCAGCAGATGACTGCTGGAATTCTTCACCCCCACGCCAATAACTCGCTTGTTGTTTTCACGCAGTTTGGAGACCAGGGGAGAAAAATCGGAATCACCCGAGACAATGACAAAAGTATCAATGTGATCTTTGGAATAGCACAACTCCATGGCGTCCACCACGAGCTTGATATCCGCACTGTTTTTTCCGCTGATGCGGGGTGTGGGAATTTCAATCAACTCAATGGCTGTTTCGTGCAAAGACACCATATGTTCCTTGTAAAAATGCCAATCAGCATAGGCTTTTTTCACGAGGATTTTGCCTTTTTCAAGGATGCGTTGCATTAAGATTTTGATATCAAAACGCTGGTGGGCGTCGCGGGCTCCGAGGGCGACGTTGTCGAAATCGATAAACAGAGCAATGTTGGTATCGCGATCCTGCTTCATAAAAGCCTCCTTGCCGTTCAGGACAGGAAATTGCGGTGGAATTCTGTGGCAACAAAACGCAATTTTAAGATGTGGCCGGAAAAAAGTCCGGGCATTAGAGTAGAATAGAATATAAAATGAGAAACGTATACCAGCGATCTTTTCCCTCTTGAAAACGGAGCTTGGCATGACTCAAATCCTCACCTCGGAAGACCTGCGCCTGCTTGTCCAGCGCGTTTTTCAGCCTACGGACAAAGACCAGGGTCTGGCCATCATCGTTGATCTGCCTGATTCCCGATTGGCCGACAACGACCACTGGACTGAACGTCGGACCATGGCTGTCGGTTGGTTCAAGGCCTTGCAATCACAGCAGGAAGCCCTGGGTTTGCAGCGTCTGACATTGGCCTGGTACCGCAACGCCGGTGGCAACAACGCCGACCTGCCCGCCACCTGGCAATCCGGGGACGGCGAAACAGTCTTCAACCATGCCGACGAGCCATCCAGCCACGAAGAATCCTTTGCCGACCTTTTTGCCAACCACTCCATGGTTTTGGCTCCCACCGAGTTGTCCGCCACTGCCCCCTTGAAAGTAGCCACCCGTGAGGCCGAGAAATCCGGCCATGGTTTCCGTGCCGCCACCATGCCCGGTTTTCTGCCTTCGATGATCCCGGCCCTGCGTTTGGACTACGAGCTGATCAATCGCCGGGTCTGGCATTTGAAAGAACTGCTCGACCGCTCGGAGCGGGCTGATTTCCAATTCGAGGTTGGTGACGATTCCTACCAATTGGTTCTGGATCTGCGACACAACAGCGGCCATGCATCCGGAGGGTTGTTCCCGGAAAATGGTGTGGCCGGCAATCTGCCCTCGGGCGAGGCCTACATTGTCCCCTACGAAGGTAATATTGAAGGGGACATCAGCCTCTCCAACGGCACTCTGCCGGTTCAAATCGACGACGAAATTGTCTTGTACCAGATCGAAGCCAACAAAGCAGTTGAGGTGCTTTCTTTAGGGCCGGCCAGTGAAGAAGAAACCCGTCATATCAACGCCGAACCCGCCTACGCCAATCTGGCCGAGCTGGGACTGGGTGTCCTGGGTGATTTCAATCTTAAACCCACCGGCAGCATCCTGCTGGATGAAAAGCTGGGGTTGCACATCGCCTTTGGTCGCAGTGATCATTTTGGCGGATCGGTGGGGCCGGACGATTTTTCCAGCCCCGACGCAGTCATCCATCTGGATCGGGTTTATATTCCCGAAACCCAACCCATGGTCAACGTGCATGAAGTGAAACTCAGCGGTCCTGATCTGGATCAGGTTATTATTCGCGATGGAGTGTTCGTGGAGCTTCAGTGATGTTCCCGCCAGCGGGAACCTGTACTGATAATAATACCAACCATAAAAAAGGGGGGCCGGAATCTGTCGATGAATAACTCTCGCCCTAAGTTATTCTGACGTATTGACTCCGGCCAAGTAAACCTAACGTCCTTATCCTATTGAACCGAGAATTGGCTATTCGGTTTCACTTTGGTAGTTTTTTAATGTTTATCTTAATCAACACTACGCACTTTCTTTAATTTCAACGCAAAACCAAGGAAATAAAGGAAGATTTTCATGATGTTAATTGGTTTGTTTTCAAAGCCTTACACCCAATCAAAATACCAGGACAAATCATCCCTTTTTTTTGAGGATGCTTTCATCAATAATCGTCTCATGACACATAATTTTCAGGTACTTACTCTGCGGCAAAGGGTCTTCACCACTCTATTCGTCTGGAATCGCTCTCAGGAGGCGTATTGATGGATCATATCGGCCAAATTTTTCGTCCTCCATCAGAAGCTGAGAGCCTGCTCTTGCAAATTTCCCTCGGTTGCAGTCACAACAAATGCACCTATTGCGCCATGTATGACCATCCGGATCAGGGCTTCCGGATCAAAAAGTGGGATACCATAGCTGCCGATATCGAAGAAGCCGCCAGCTGGAGTCGGCAGCATCGCCCCATCCGCCGGGTTTTTCTCTGTGACGGTGATGCTCTCATTCTGCCCCAGGATTTTCTGGTCAAAGTGCTGACTCTGCTGCAGGAAAAAATTCCCACCGTGCGCAGGGTTGGAATTTATGGTGACGCGCGCAGCATCCTGCGCAAAACACCCGAGCAGTTGGCGCAGTTGAAAGAACTTGCCCTGGGCATTGTTTACCATGGCGTGGAAAGTGGTGACGATGAGGTTTTGCGGCAGGTGAACAAAGGCTCCACAGCGGCCGAAGCCATCGAGTCGGCTCATCTGTTGAAAGAAGCGGGCCTGCGCCATTCGGTTATGGTGATGCTGGGCCTTGCCGGCCACCTCAAGTCGAGGCAACACGCCGAGGCCACCGCAAAAATCCTCACGGCCATGGACCCGCCTTTTGTGGGCGCCCTGACCACCACTCTGATCCCCGGCACACCCTTGTTTGACCAGGCTGAAAGGGACGAATTCCAATTGCCCGATCCCTGGGGCATGCTGGAAGAGCTGCGCATTATCATCCGCGACAGCCAGTTCACACGCTGTCGTTTCCACTCCAACCATGCCAGCAATCATTTGCCCTTGAGCTTGAATTTGCCCACTGATCGCCACAAGGCCCTGGCACAACTTGACCTGGTGCTCGACCGCCACGACGGGAATGATCTGAAGCCTGAATATCTGAGGGGATTGTAAGGCTGGGCCACGGAAATCCTGGAGCAAAATGAGCCCTGGAGCTTGACACCGCCGGGCCCGAGGTGGATCATCCCTTCAACCGGAGAGTTCAGCCGCCAGTGAAAGAAAACGATCATGACTGACGATCAAAAACAATTGCGTCTCCTGCTTGTGGATGACGAAGAAGACCTCGTCACCTTCCTGGGCCACCGTTTGCGCAAGCGCGATATGGATGTGACCATGGCCCTCAGCGGAAACGAGGCCATCAGCGCCGCCCTGGAATTGAAATTCGACGTTGCGGTGGTGGACCTGAAAATGCCCGATCTCAGTGGCATCGAAGTCATCGAAAAACTTCGTGATTGCCAGCCCTTCATTGAAATTTTGATGCTCACCGGCCACGGCAGCCACGAATCGGCCTGGGAAGCCGGACGCCTGCAGGCTTTCCGCTATCTGATGAAACCCCTGGACTTTGAAGACCTGCACCGGCACATCGTGGCCGCCTGGGAAAACCGTCTCAACCGCATGAAAACCGAATTTGAGGCCAAGCTGGAAGCTCTCATGTTGAGCACCACCAGCCCCCGGGACCTGATCCAGCAAAGTGACGAGCTGCGACGGGAGTACGAACAGGAATGACCACCGACCGGGCCTCGAGCAAATCCCGACTTTCTATAACTTTGGTGGGCGAAGGCGCGGCTCTGGGTGACTTGCTGGCCGGTCTGCATGCCCGGGCCAGCCGGTTGCGTATCAGAATTCAATCGGTCATCGACACCTCTTCATCCGAGGATAACGCCGAGTTGACCAGCGAGCTGGCCATTCCCCACTTTGCCAACGAAATCGAAGCTCTCGCCAGCCTGCCTGCCCCTGGTTTGGTCGTGGTGACCGCCGATTATTCCAAGGATCTGGAGACGCTGAAAAAACACCTGCCCAACGATGTGCCCATTCTGGGTCCAAAGCAGAATGACCTGGTGAAGGGGCTCGTTCAGCTGGTGGAAGAAAACCGGGCCCTGGCCCTGGATAGCCGCCGTCTGAAAGAAACCCGTCGCCAACTGAACCTGTTTGTTGTCACCGCGCCTTTGGCTATTTACGTCAAGGATATCGACTACAAATACCTTCTTATGAACAAGCATGCTTTGCATGTCCTGGGCTTCAAAGAGGAGCAGGTTGTCGGTTTTACCGATCAAACACTGTATGCCCCCGGGACCGCAGATTGGCTGCATGACCTGGAAACCGAAGCCATTGAAACCGGCGCCACTCTATGCGCCACAGGCATCTTGCCGGCCCCTGGACAGGAAATGCATGCCCAGGTGACCATCTTTCCCATCACCGAGAATCGGCGCACAGTGGGAGTTTATGGCCTGGTGGAAGACACCACCGAATTGTTTGAGAGCGAGCAGAAGCTGCACCAGGTTGATGAGCAGCTGGACGAGACCCAGAAATACCTGCAGGAAGTTTTGAAAAACAGCCGGGACATGATTTTTCTCACTGATCCGGACGGGCGCATTCAATCTTTCAACGCCGGCGCCCAGAAGGCCCTGGGATACAGTCCCATTGAAGTCATCGGCAAAAGCGCCACCTATCTTTGCGAGAACCCGGACAATTTCAACAGGCTCTTTGACAAAGCTCTTCTGGAAGGACACGCGGCCCGCTACGAAGCCCTTTTTACCGCCATGGACGGGCACACTGTAGTGGCAAATATCAGCCTGACGTTGATCACCGACCCAACCGGTAATCCTTTGGAAATGGTTTGCCTCTGTCGCGATATCACCAAACGGTTGCGGTTGAAGAATGACCTGATCCGCAGCGAGAGGCTGGCCGCAGTGGGACAAATGGCCTCGGGGGTGGCCCATGAGATCAACAATCCCCTGGCGGTCATCGACACCATCGCCGGGTTGGTGGAAGACTCCCTGGAGGATGAAGGTCATTTGCTGTCCAATGACACTCAGGACATTCTCTCCAAGGCCATGCGCCGCCTGCATCATCAAGTGGCTCGCTGCACCAAAATCACCCACAGTCTGCTGGGGTTCGTGCGCAAAAACCAAGCCGGCATGGCTCCCATCAACCTGGATGATCTGCTCAACGAATGTTTGGAATTGCTCTTGGTGGAGATCAAACGATGCAATGTCACCATCGACATTCATCTGGATCCGGAAGTGCCGATTTTTCGCTCCGACCCCATGCTTTTGCAGCAGGTTTTTGTCAATTTGTTGAAGAATGCCCTGGACGCCACCGAGGAAGTACCAGAACGAAAAGGCAGAGTGAGCATTGTCACCCAGAGTGATGGTCAACGCATCATCATCAGTGTGGAAGACAACGGTATCGGCATCGAGTCTGACGATCAGGATAAGATTTTTGACCTCTTTCATACCACCAAACCCACAGGTAAAGGCACCGGCTTGGGGTTGTCCATCGTGCATGATATTCTGATCCGGCTGGGCGGCAACATCAAGGTGGCCAGTGTGTCTGGAAAATGGTCACGGTTTCTTGTGGAATTGCCCGTGGTGCCGCCGGACAGCATGCAACCGGATCCCATGTTCATGGAGCCTTGAGTTAAAATCCTGTTAGTTCCCCCCGTAGGAATCCAACGCCAGATGCACTGAAAAATCGATCCCGTTGTCCAATCCTGAACGCAGCAGAATCGGTTGGCCGTCATTGCTGTCCGGCAGAATCAGCATGGTGACCGGTCCATGGTTGGCCGAGTCGGCCAGCCAATGATCCAAGGCAAGATTGTTCGACCGGTGAAGAGTGCCTTCAAGACCGACTTCCGCTAATTTGGATTGCCAGGGACCTGCTGCCGAAGAACCTGTCAGAACAGGAACTATCTGCACCCCTCGGGCAGCCAATCGTTCTTGCAAACGGGCCACTGCGGGAATCATTCTGGTGGCCGGTTCACCCGGTTCAAATATCAGATACAAGCCCGTTTTGGGTAGATTTCCCCAGGCATTATCATTTGATGGATCCTCAATCAATTTGGACAGTGATGCTGCCAGATTCTGATCCACCAGACTCTCGGCATTCCAGCCACTGCCATCAATATCCACGGGCAAACGCACCATAGTTGTTTCACCCGTCAGCACAGTAAAACGGGTCAGCCGGCCATAGGCACTGCCACCTGGGACCCGCACAGTGGAGCAGAACCAATAGTCACCGGCATCCCATTCCTGCACTCCAGGACTCGGGTCCCACCAAGGCGTATCCAGCTTGCCGTCGCCAGGACGCGAAACCATGAAATGACGATAACTTTCAGCTTCGGACCAAACCACACCGTCGCGGGTGAGGCCCAGATCGATCCAACCCTGACCCAGTGAAGACTCATCTTCCTCTGGGGCCATTTCATCATCCTTGTTCACTGGAAGCGGATGGACTTCCTGCCACGACCCCATCCACAACTCAACCGTTCCATGGCGATACCGGGCAGGCAATCCATTGCGACGGCACAGCCCCACAAAGGCAACCTTCAGATCCTTTTCGGTGCCCCGGCCAAGGGCAAACACATGATGGGGCGGCAACGGATTTCCGAAATATTTGGGTGAACTCACAAGCCAATGATCGCCAAAGGAATTCAAAAGTATTCTACCGATGCCTTCCAGGTCAGAGCTGGCCGGCCACTGGACAACGGGCAATTCACTGCGCCAATCACACCCGGGTTCACGGTTGATGCGCGAGGCCAAGACACCTTCCCGGAAGACCTCATCAGGAACATCCACGGGCACCCTCCGGCGCACAAACAAACTCTGCTCCACATGGGCACGGATGGCGCGTTCATTCAGTTCCAGCAAATCCTTGTCGTCGGCATCGGCCAGCAGCCAGGTCAAGGCTTCCTGTTGGTTCGGTTGGCGATACCAGTTGAGCAGGCGCACCAGGGGTGAAAAACTCTCACAGGGTTTTTCCAGAATCTCGTCCCAGACGGTGCGCAGGTCTTCCGGCAGGGAATCCAGCACGGCTATTTCGGCGTCATTCAAAGCGCGCAGCTTTTCGCGCTCAGCTTTATCCGAGGCCACCAACAAACGATGGTGCCGATCCACCTCATCACTGACACAAACTTCCTGACGCTTGGGTCGGGAACTTTTTTCAGGATATGTCAGCCAGAAACCAGGGCTGTTGGCGGTGTCGTAGCGATCTTGTTCAGGGTCCAGTTGCACCTGGACCACCTCGCCTGGCGTGCCAGTGATTGTCTTGAAGAGCAGATCGCCCGAATCATCGGGTGCCGCGGCCGTGAGCGCGAAAGACCCCGGGCCCAGCTTCGTACCCAATTGCCCATCAATGCGGGCGATGGAGCGAACGGTGCCATAGTTGAGAACGTTGGCAAAAACCGGGGTGTCCGGATGACCTTTCACCGTTGCGCGCAGCTCAAATGGATCGGTGTAGACTGCGGTGGAGTTGACTTTGGTCACCCCATCTTCCGCACGGTACAAAGGTTCCGGATAGGGATCAAACTCACCATACCCGGCACTGCTCACAAAGCCCGCCCTGCTGGCGGCGCCACTGAACCAGGCGTCGTTCAGGCAGCGCCGATCATCGCAACTTTCGGCATAATACCAGCGACCATCGGCCCAGACTTCGACCCAGGCGTGGTTGTCGTCGGTGAAGGTCCAATAGGGAGTGGAGCAGGTGCGAGCTGGAATGCCGGCCGCGCGCATGGCGCAAATGGTCAGGATCATTTCCTCTTCGCAGCGACCGAGGCCGCGCTTCAGGGTCGTCAACGGCCCCATGTCGCGGCCGCTGGTGGCAATGTAGGTTGCCTGTTCACGGCACCAACGGTTCACTGCCAGGGCCGCTTCTTCCATGGATGTGTAGGGAGCGACGACCGGTGCCAGCTCACTCTCCAGCACTCTGCGCCAGGGTTGCAAGGGTTCCTGGCTCACCCGGTGAGGCACCACGAAGTGCAACCAGGTGTCGCGAGGCAAACTGTCAAACCAGGGAGCCCTGCGATAGGTCTCACAAGCCAGATTCACATGCTCTTTGAGCAGAATCGGATCCAGGGTGGCCAGATCGCTGTCCGGCAACCAGGCCAGGATCCACTGGGCGGCTTCTTGTTCCAGCGAGCCTTTTGGCAGGGTATGCAACCAGCGGGAGATTTCTTCACCATCCGGATGGTTCGACAAAGTACCGGCAGCTCGTTTATCCAGGTCATTTTGACTCAGATCGGAGCAACCAACGGTGCCCAATATCCAGAATATTCCCACCAAGGAGATGGCGACCACCTGGGCCGCCATTTTATTCCAATTCACAATCAGGTTGATCATTTCAGTCCTTAACGGTCGAGAAGGGCCAGAATTTCTTCGGTTTTTTCCTTCATCAAAGATGCATCCGCCCGCGATTCCACATTCAGACGAATCACCGGTTCGGTGTTGCTCATGCGCAAATTGAATCGCCAGGCACCCATATCCAGAGAAAGCCCGTCGGTGCGATCGATGGCCACCGCCTCGGGCGAAAATTCCCTCTCCACTCGATCCAGGGCCTTGGCAGGATCCTGCAACCGACGATTGATTTCTCCACTGGCCGGGTAAGCCTCCTGCATTTGACTGACCAACGCCGACATAGGTTTGCCGGAACGGGAAAGTTCGGCCAGCACAAGCAACCAGGGAAGCATCCCGCTGTCACAATAGGCGAAATCGCGGAAGTAGTGGTGGGCACTCATCTCACCACCATAAACCGCATCTTCCCGGCGCATGCGTTCTTTCATGAAAGCGTGGCCGGTTTTGTTCATGATGGGAATGCCACCGGCCTTCTCCACCACATCAATCGTGTTCCAGGTCAACCGGGGATCGTGCACGATTTTGCTGCCGGGATGTTTTTTCAGACTGGCCGATGCCAGCAGGGCCACCAGGTAATATCCTTCGATGAAACCACCATTTTCGTCAAAGAAGAAACAGCGGTCAAAATCGCCATCCCAAGCCAATCCCAGGTCTGCCCCATGCTCCCGCACTGCTTCGACGGTGGCGGAGCGGTTGTCCGGCAGCAAGGGGTTGGGAATTCCGTTGGGGAAATTCCCATCCGGCTCATCAAAAACAGGGATGATCTCACAGGGCAAATGTTTGGCCAATGCCGCCACCACCGGTCCCGCGCAACCATTGCCGCCATTGGCCACTATTTTCAACGGTTTGAAACCTGAAACATCCACTTTGGTCAGCAGGAAATCGATAAATTCCGGCAGAATGTCCAGGTTGGTGATGGACCCGGGTTCCCCTGTCAGCTCCATGTCGCAATCGATGGCACCGGCACCGATTTCATCCAACCCGCTGTCCCCGCTGATGGGCTTGGCGTCCTCTCTCACTAGTTTCATGCCGTTATGGTCCATAGGGTTATGACTGGCCGTCACCATCACCCCACCATCCATTTTTTTGGCAAAGGTGGCATAATAGACCATCTCGGTTCCGCAAACACCGATGTCCACAACATCAGCCCCGGCGTTGGTCAACCCTTTGGCCAAGGCTTCGCAGAGTCCCTGGCTCGACAGGCGGCAATCCCTGCCGACAATGAATTTTTTTCCGTCCAGAAAACGCGCCATGGACAGGCCGATGCGGTAGGCCAGATCCAAATCCAACTCTCCAGGCACTTTGCCCCTGATATCATACGCCTTAAAACAGGCTGGTTTGGTCGGAAATGATGCCATGGTCAAAATGCCTTTCCCTGCGGGTTCTGGTTGTTTGTTTCACACTCTTTGATTAGCATGAAATGGTGATGGGGGCAAGAGGGAGACACCAAGAGCCCTTGCTTTTTTTATCCGGCCATAAATTCTGGCGTGCTGTTTGCTCCCATGCCATGTTTATGTTCGGAAAAGAACCCGTGCCCGGCTCCGGCCGGTTCACCATCTGGCCACATGTTGGTCGACAATCAGGAGGATTACCTTGAAAAGATTTCTAACGATGATGCTGATGGTGGCTTTGGCCGCCATGATGTCCGGTTGCATTCAGATGCACATGAACACCGAGATCGAAAAAGACGGTTCCGGAACCATGGAAATGACCATGTCCCTGAGCGCCGTCGTGACCGAGGCCATCAATGAGATGGGCACCGAGGGCATGGATGACGACATGGAAGAAATCGGCGATTTGATGAAGATGGAAAAGAGTGAGCTGGAAGAATCCATCAAGGATCTGGATGTGGAGCTTGTCAAATTTGAACAGGGTATTGTAGAGGAACGCGAAACTGTTCAAATCAAATTGAAATTCAAGGATCTGGAAAACCTCAGCCTCGCCCTGCGCTCCATCATGGGCGGCGAAGACAATGGATTGGCCATCGTCGACAATGGTGACGGCAACTTCGTTCTGCGTCCCTACGAATACGATTGGCCGCCCCTGCCTGAAGAAGAAGTGGAAGCCGATGAAGCCGAAGATACAGAAGAAGTGGATCCTGAAGAAATGCAAAAGCAGATGGCTCTGATGGGCAAACTCATGGGCGCCATGGGTGAGCTGGACATCAGCATGAAGATGACTGTGCCTGGTGACATCATCGAAAGCAACGCCCCCACCGTGGAGGGCCGCACCAGCATCTGGACCATCAATTCCAGCAATATGATGAGCGGAAACACGGACATGGAGCCAAATATTGTCTTTAGTGGCGAGGGATTGAAGATAAAACCTGTTAAGTAACGGGCTATTTGCAGCCAAAGGCTTTCGGGTTTCGGCTTGTTTTGGTAGATTGGAAGGGCTGTCCTATGATGGGCAGCTCTTCTTTTGTTTGGAAAGGACTCCCAATTATGACGCTGAAACAGACACTGGCTGCTTTGAAAAAGGCCGGCACGGAACAAAACAGGAAAGTCTACATCAACCATGGTGTGGGTCAGAATCTCTATGGAGTGAGCTATGCGGAATTGGGAAAACTTTCCAAGTCCATCGGCATGGATCATGATCTGGCTCTGGGTTTGTGGGACAGTGGCGTGCACGACGCGCGGGTCCTGGCCACTTATGTTGCCGATCCGAAAAAACTAACCGCCAAAGGATTGGATGGTTGGGCCAAGGATTTGGACAATTACGTTTTGACCGGAGCCTTGGCCGGGTTGGTTGCCCGCAGTAAATTGGCGCAACGAAAATTTGAAGTGTGGAAGAACCGCAAGAGTGAATGGATCGCTGCCGCAGCCTGGGATGTTCTGTCTGAGTTGTGTGCCCAGGAGTACAACGATGGCCTGGAGAATGGTTCGTTGACCCTGAAGGATGGCTATTGCCAGGAACAAATTGAAATTATTTGTGCCCAAATTCACTCCCAACCCAACCGGGTTCGCCATTGCATGAATCAGGCTTTGATTTCGCTTGGTGTCCGCAATGAAAAAGCCCACACGGAGGCACTGAAGGCGGCCAGTGTGATCGGCAAAGTTTCCGTGGACCACGGTCCAACCGGCTGCAAAACTCCTGACGCCAGTTCTTACATGGTCAAAACCATGACGCATCGAATTAACAAGAAAAAGAAAATGGAAAAAGCCCTGCGAGGTAGAAATGAGGCGCGATGATTTTTTGCGGGAAGACGTGGAATTCTTCCAGGAAGTTGCTGAACGCTGTCAGGTTGGGTATTTGGGGTTGATTACTAAGGCTGGAATTGCTCGATCTGTGGCCTTGAATTTTGTGGCTGCAAACGAAGCTATCTATTTTCACGGGGCGTTGGCTGGGGAAAAGTTTGAGATTCTCTCGAAAAACCCCCGGGTTGGTTTCACCATGGCGTGGGAGTTGAGTTATATCCCCTCGAATTGGATTGGGCCCGAGTATGCTTGTCCGGCTACCCAGCTTTTTAAGTCGGTTGAAATTGAAGGGCGCGGATTGGTGGTTGATGATTTGCAGGAGAAGGCTCTGGCCTTGCAGGCTTTGATGGAGAAACACCAGCCAGGAAATACTTTTCGTAAAATTACAGGTGATGAGAAAATCTATCTCAAGGCGCTGGCTGAGACTGGGGTTTTTCGGGTGGATGTTGAGAGTTGGGCTGGGAAAGTTCGGTTGTATCAGGAAAAGCCGCTGCGGTTTCAGGAGGCGATTGTCGGGAAGTTGAAGGAGCGTGGAACGGAAGTGGATAAGGATACGATTTTTGAGATGGGAAGGACTATTGTTTAATATTGAGCACTACTGGTCGCAAAAAAAGGCCCCGGAATCACCCGAGGCCTATCTCCAATATACCTGATTAAATTAAACTCAATCAGGCCCCATCGGCTTCCGCCACAATGCTCGGCGCCGGCCTGCTGGCCAGCTCCCGATCCATCATAAACAGCCCATGCCCGGAATCGCCCATCATTTTCATTTTCTTGACAATATTCTCAACATTGGCCTCTTCCTCAACCTGCTCCGATACATACCACTGCATGATGTTGTTGGTGGCGTGATCGCGCTCGCTGATGGCCAAATCGACCAAAGTGTTGATGTTGTCGGTCATGTACTTCTCATGCTCCAAGGCACCTTCAAAGGCAGCCAGAGGTGAGTCCCACTCACGGGGCGGGGCGGCCACTGCAAAAAGTTCAATGCGGGCACCGCGCTCCAGCATGTAATCAAAAATCTTCATGGCGTGCAGGTGCTCTTCCTGGGCCTGCATGCGCATCCAGTGGCCCATGCCGTCGAGGTCCTGATCATCGAGATAAGCGGCCATGGCCAGATAGATATAACTGGAATAATATTCCTCATTGATCTGTTTGTTCAAAGCATCAACCATCTTGGCATTCATCATGGTCTACCTCCTGCAGAATTCTTGGTGATTGGTTTTCTTACCAACAAATTAGCTGCCAAACTGCCCCGGGGCCAGTTTCAATTGTGCTGGTTGCAAATTCGCACTTTTCGGCTATACTGTGGGCAGTCATTTCCGGGCGATGAAATTTGTCTTTTTTTGGGCTTTTCACTTCATCTTGCCCGTTTTTTTAAGCCTTTACCCGTCCAGACGGCTTTCAAAGCCGCCCGGTCGGGGTTTGCGCTGTTCACAAAACCACCCAATCAGAAAAGGATTTCGGCAATGCCGAACAAACAGGTTGCCAAGTTCACCGTATCGTACCTGCAAATTCTCGACGAGAACGGCAAACTCGATGCCAAGCTTGACCCCAAGCTGAACGACGAATATTTGCTGGAAATGCTGCGTTGGATGCGTTTGGCCCGGGAATTGGATGAGCGCATGCTCAAACTCCAGCGGCAGGGCCGTCTGGGTACTTTTCCTCCCAACACCGGACAGGAAGCCATCAGCGTTCCGGTGGCCATGGCCATGCAGAAAAATGATTGGTTTGCCGGTGCTTTTCGTGAGTTGGGCGGACGCTTGGTGCGGGGAGAACCTCTGACAGGCACCCTTTATTATTACAATGGCTGGGAAGAGGGAAATATTCTTCCCCAAGAAGATTTGCGTTTGTTGCCACCGAGCGTGGTTATCGGCTGCCAGATTCCTCATGCGGTGGGTTTGGCCTATGCCAGCAGGTACAAAGGTGAAGACGCCGCCGCAGTGGCTTTCATCGGTGATGGTGGCACCAGTGAAGGCGATTTCCACGAAGGACTCAACTTCGCCGCTGCCTGGAAAGCACCCGCCGTATTTATTGTTCAGAACAACCAGTGGGCCATTTCCATTCCACGCAAAGACCAGACAGCCAGTGCCACCATCGCCCAGAAAGCCATCGCCTACGGCATTCCCGGAGTGCAGATTGACGGCAACGATCCCCTGGCTGTGCATGTGGCCATCACCGAAGCCCTCAAGCGGGCTCGCAATGGTGAAGGTCCCACTCTCATCGAAGCGGTCACTTATCGCTTGATGATGCACACCACCGCCGACGATCCCACCAAGTACCGCAGCAAGGCCGAAGAAGAAGAAGCCTGGACCAAAGAGCCGCTGATTCGCTTCCACAAGTACCTGCGTGACAAAGGAATTTGGGACGATGCCAAGGAAGAAAAACTCGCCGCCGAGGTCAAAGCCGAAGTGGAAGCCGCGGTGAAGGAATTTGAAACGCCCCACGACTACCCTCTGGACGCACCCTTCCATCACGTTTACGGCACCGAACACGACGAGATCAACGAACAGCACCAGGAATTCCTGGCCAACGTGAAGCGGGAGGGCGGCAATGGCTAAGCTCAATATGGTGCAAGCCATCAACCTGGCTCTCAAGCAGGAAATGACCAACGATAAAAACGTGCTGGTTCTCGGCCAGGACGTAGCTCAGGACGGCGGTGTTTTCCGTCTCACTGACGGTTTGCTTGACGAGTACGGCAAGGAGCGTGTCATCGATACGCCTCTGGCTGAATCGGCCATCATCGGCACCAGCATCGGTATGGCCATCGCTGGTTTGCGGCCTGTTTGCGAAATGCAG
>JAUUYW010000028.1 GCA_030590265.1 Candidatus Krumholzibacteriia bacterium | reverse complement strand
GGTTCCCTGGTTATCCAGACTTGAAAGGATGCGAAATCCTGGCCTTGGCAGGTGGTGGCGGACAACAGGGCCCAATTCTGGCAGCAGCTGGTGCCACAGTGACTGTGTTCGACAATTCACCGGCTCAACTGGCCCAGGATCAAGCTGTTGCGGATCGGGACAATTTGCAACTGCGCACTGTATGTGGGGATATGGCTGATTTGTCTTGTTTCGATGATGGTTGCTTCGATCTCATTTTTCATCCGGTGAGCAATTGCTTTATCCCGGATCCGGAACCTGTTTGGCGGGAGGCTTATCGGGTCTTGAGGCCCGGCGGCAGTTTGCTTTCCGGTATCATGAATCCTGATTATTACATTTTCGACTTTCAGAAATCTGAAAAGGAAGGCCTTCTGGAAGTTCGGCATCCATTACCGTATAGCGATTTGAGTCATCTTTCGGAATCAGAATTGGCCGAACACCTGGCCAAGGGAGAAGCACTTGAGTTCAGTCATACATTGGAGTCCCTGGTTGGGGGGCAGATGGCTGTGGAATTTCGACTGACCGGGTTTTATGAAGACCGCTTTGGGCCTGAAGTTGAGGATGCTGCTTCTCACTTTATTCCTGTTTGTTTTGCGACCCGGGCCCAAAAAGATTTTTAATTCTTCATATCCCCAAGAAACGGAAGGTCTCGCCTATGGTGGCCAACTTGGGAAAGATCAATCTGAGTAACAATATATTCCTGATCCTCATCACCTCTGGAAAGGTCTTTTCCCGAAGGGTCATAAACATGAGACCCACCTCCATATTCCAGATCGTTCCCATCCCGCCCAATACGATTGACTCCCACAACAAAACATTGGTTTTCAATAGCCCGGGCTTTGAGCAATATCTCCCAATGCTCTTGCCTGGCAACAGGCCAATTGGCCATCACAAACATGATTTCCACCTGTTTTGCAACTTTTCTGAACAATTCGGGAAATCTCAAATCATAACAAATAAACATGCTCGCACGGCTATCTTCCAAATCAAAGACAACCTGTTGATCACCACTCGAATAGAATTTGTCTTCCCCGGCATGGGAAAAAGGATAATTCTTAATATACCTCGCTTTGACCTGCCCATCTCGATGCACAAAAAGAGCAATGTTTTCAATTCTATCGTCGATTTTTTCGACAAAACCGGCAATCAAATTAATTTGGTATTGTTTGGCAAGCCGACAAAGAAATTGAGTGGTTTCAGTATTGGTTGGTTCAGCAATAACTTCCAAATTCATCGAGAATCCAGAGGAAAACATCTCAGGGAATACGACTAAGTCACACTCATCCTCTGTGGCGCGTTTGACAAAAGCACGAGCCTGCTCAAAATTCTTTTTTTTATCTTCCCAAAAAATATCAAGTTGGATACTGGCGATTTTCATTTCAAACAGTTTCCTGTTTCCGAGCTCGGCCCAACCGCGAAATCCTGACCAACAACCGTCCCAACGCGTCAAAGATATCCTCCAACAACGATGCAGTGGTCGGCAACAAAACCGCGGTCAAGAACGTACTAACAAAAAGACCACCCATAATCACCAAGGCCATGGAATAATAATAAACCCCACCGAGAGAAGGCTTCTGCACCACAATAGGCACCAGGCCCAAAAGAGTGGTCACGGCAGTCATGATAATAGGCCGCAAACGCTCGCGCCCACCAGTGAGCATGGCTTCGGCGCGGGGCATACCCTGGCGTCGATACTGATTGATGTGCTCCAGCATAACGATGCCGTTGTTCACCACAATACCAATCAACAACAACAAACCAATGGCCGCCTGCTGATCAAATGAAGTGCCTGTGAGATACAAGGTCCACACGGCACCCGCCACGGCAAAAGGCAAAGAAACCATCAAAGCCAAGGCCTGCCTCACCGACTCGAAAAGCCCAGCCATCACCGCAAAAACCAGTAACAGAGCCAAGCCCAGATTGACCAGGAACTCCTTGGATTGCTCCTTGCGTTCCTGCTCCCATTTGCCAAAGGTCCAGCTATAGCCAAAAGGAAATTCCATGCCCGCGAGGACCTGTTTCACCTGGGGGATGTAGTCGTCGGTGGTGCCTTCACTATAACGCGCGTTGACCCAGATACTGGTCATTCGATTGTCTCGCTGAATGCGTTCACGGCCGTCCCGCTGGTTGAAATCAGCCACTGCAGCCAAAGGAATCTTTTCACCATCGGATGCGCGCATCACAAGGTTCTGGAGCTGGTTAATGCTCTCGGTCTCCTGCTCATCCAGGGTCAATCGCATTTCCCGCTCGCCATCGGCGGTGCGGTACCGTTGCAGTCGGCGGCCGCGGTAGGTCAACCCAACCACCTGGGAAATTTGATCGGGTGTAACGTCAAAGCGGGCAGCGAGTTCGCGATCCGGCTCAATATGAAGCTCCTGTTGGGCTTCAGCGTGACGCGTTTGCACGTCTTTCAAGCCAGGGATGGCCTCGATGTGTTCGATGGCTTCTTCCGCCAGCCGCATCAGCACTTCCGTATCATCGCCCACAATTTGAAAGGCCACACGATTGCGACCCCGATGCATGCGCCAGCCCTGGCTGTTCTCCTGCACCCGCAAACGAACACCTGCTATCTCGGGCAGCAATTCGCGCACACGGTCGCGCACAAGGGCAATGTTGTCTTCGTTGGCCTCACCCTCTTTCAGGTAGATTCGTGTCAAAGACCAACGGTCGCTCCAGAAACTGTAGATGGATCGAGCCAGCAATTCTTCGCGGTGAGGTTCCAGAATCTTCTCAACTTCAGAGATGACAACTTCCTTGCGCTCAAGGCTCATCTCCTCACTGAATTCGTACCGGAATTGAACAAAGAGCTCCGCCTGGCTGGTTTCGAAATTCTTATCCACCCTTGTGTAGGGGAAAACCGCAGAGCTGAGAATGACCAGACCAACAACGGGGCTCAACCATTTGTGGCGCAGGCTGAAGGCAAGCAATCCCTGGTATTTTTCTTCAAACCGAACCATGGCCGCACCTTTTTTGCGCGGTTTGGAACGGATGTACTTGGAAGTTGCCAGGGGAATCAAAGTCTGGCTCACAAACAGCGAGGCCAGCAGGGTCAGGCAAACGGTGATGCCCAGTTCCTTCAAATAAAGATTCATCTCACTGGGTTTGTTGAAAATCAGCGGGATGAAAACAATAACCGAGGTCAAGGTGGCAGCCACAACGGCGGTGGAGACTTCGCCCGCACCCTTGAGGGCAGCGGTTTTGCGGTCATATCCTTTTTCCCGATAACGGAAAATGTTCTCCATCACCACCACGGCGTTGTCCACGAGCATGCCGATGCCAACAATCAAGCCCAACAGGGTGAGAGTATTGAGAGATCGGCCCTGGGCCCAGATGATGCCGCAGGTAACAATCAGCGAGAAGGGAATGCACATCACCGCCACGATGGTGGTGGAAACCCGCCTCAGGAAAAGGAACAAAACCAGAGCCGCCAAAATGGACCCGAAAATGCCTGTGTACATCAGGTCGGTCATGGTTTTTCTGATCTCGGCACCCTGGCTGAACCAGATCAGAAAATTCACACCTTCCAATTCGGGGTCTTCACCCATCTTGGCCACAGCAGCTTCGAGGGCGTCGCACACCTCAACGGTGTTGGCTTTGCTCTCAGCGGAAACTGTAACGCCGATGGCAAAGTTGCCGTCCAGATGGCGTCCGTATTCCAGGGGAGGTTCGCGATAGATCACATCGGCCACATCACCCACGCGCAAGCCATCGGCGCGCAAGGGCAGATTCCTGATTTGTTCCACCGAGCTGAATGTTCCGAGGGTGCGCAGGGTCCAGCGAGAATCGTTGTCGCGGATTTGGCCGAGGGATTGATCGAAGTTGTTGCTGCGCAAAGCCCTGGCTACATCGCGCACATCAATACCGTGGGATTCCAAATCGGCAATGCGCAGATTGATGCGCACTTCGCGGGGGTTCACGCCGTCTAGCCGAACCTGGGCCACGCCGGGCACACGCTCCAGTGGCCGGATGATTTTCCGTTCCAACAGATCGTAGCTCTCGCTCAAGTCCCGTGGAGAACTGAGGCGCCCTTCCAGAACGGGGGAGTCGGCGTCCCGCGAATCCCAACTGGTGGAAACCTGGATGTCACCCATGTCGTCGGGCAAGTCACCACGGATGCGATCGATGCGCTCCCACACCTCGACCCTGGCCAGATGCATGTCCGTATCCCAGCTGAATCCCAGCCGCACACGACCACCATCACTGCCGCACCTCGACCACATGGTCTGAATGCCCTTCACACCGCCAAGGACATCTTCCACAGGTCGCACAATCATGCGCTCCACCTGTTCGGGCGATGCGTTGTTGTAGGGCAAGTCCACAAAGAGTTCGGGTTCGGTGATGTCGGGCATGAAGGCCAAAGGCAGCCTTGTCAGAGCAACAAGTCCCAGGGCGACGATGCTCACCAAAACCATCATGATGGTAACAGGACGGCGGATGGCCAATGCAGACAGATTCATGGGACTATTTCTCGCTCTCGTCCGGATCCATGCGCGAAGGCACAGCCATGTATGCAGCGGGGATGACGACCAAGGTCAGCAATGTGCTCAGGGCCAATCCACTAGCCACGGTGATGGCCAAAGGCGAGCGCAATTCAGCACCTTCACCCCAACTCAAGGCCATGGGCAAAAGACCGAGGATAGTTGTCAAAGTCGTCATCAAAATGGGACGCAGGCGAAGATGACCGGCCCGGATTACGGCCTCGCTTTTGGCCACTCCAGCCCTGCGCAAACGATTCACCGTGTCTATCAATACAATAGCATTGTTCACCACGATGCCCACCAGCATCACCGTACCGATCAGAACGATGATGGTGATGGGCGTGCCCGTGGCCAGCAGTCCAGCCACCACACCAACCAAGGCCAGCGGGATGGTGAACAGCACCAAAAACGGATGCAGAAAGCTTTCAAAAGTGGCGGCCATTACCAGGTAGACCAGGAAAATGGCCAGCAAAACGGCAAAACGCAGACTGCCGAAACTCACTTGCATTTCTTTGTTCTGACCACCCAAATCGGTGGACAAACCCACCGGGGGTGGCGTCTCCGCCAGCACGCCCTGCACCTGGTTGATAGCCGCTCCCAGGCTGATGGAACCAAGATTTGCTGAAACAACAGCAGCTCGTTGTTGTTGCAACCGGTGAATTTCAGCAGGTCCCCGCGATTCGGTCACCTCGGCCACCGAAAGCAGACGGATAAATTTCCCGTCCGGACCGGGCAGCATCAGGTTGCGCACATCGTTCACCGAGCGCCGGTCTTCTTCACGGTTGCGGATGCGGATGTCAATTTGCCGATCCTCTTCCTTGAAGCGGGTGGGCACCACACCCAACACACGGTTCTTCAAGGTTTCCGAAAGCATACCCATGTCCAGCCCCAGAGCAGCTAGCCGCTCCCGATCAAAAACCACCTGCAGTTCGGGATTCCCAGCTTCCAATGAAGAGCGCACATCCACCAGGCCCGGCACCGCGGCCATCTGGCGGGCAATGTCCAGCGAATAGGTTCGCAAATCGTCCAGATCCTCACCGTAAATGATGATTTCCACAGGCGTTTTGAGACTGAAATAGCTGGGCCGCCCAAATTTCACTTCCAGATCAGGAGTGTTGATGAATTGGCGGCGCAGACGCTCAGCCACGGCCATTTCACCGACGTTGTCACCCTTGTCTTTCATCACCAGGTTGAGCTGGCCCAGGTTCTCGGCCTTGGTGTTCAGGGACATTCCACCAGAGATGAGCCGACTGCCCACGGTGGCGTATTGGCGTTCAATGCTCGGCTCGGCGGCGGCCAGTTTTTCCATGGCCGCAACCGCACGATCAGTGGCGGCCAGAGAGGCGCCTTCAGGCAATTTGACCTCAAAGAAAAACTCGCCTTCACTGAGCTGGGGGATCAGTTCGGTTTTCAAGAAACCGGTGCTCCAAACAGCGGTTGCAAAGAGGGCAAACCCCAACAGCAGGGTGAACCAACGCAGGTTCAGGGCACCTTTCAACAAGCCGTCATAGCCACGGGAGAACCAACCGAGAGTCATGGTTGCTTCACCGGTGTCGACGCTGTCCTCAATTTTGATGGGTGCATCTTCTTCACGTTTTTGTCCCACAAAGGGCAGCCGACTGCCCAGGGCGCTGGCCATGGGGATGACCGTCACGGCCACAACCAACGACGCCAGCAAACTGAAGGTCACAGTCAGTGCTTGGTCCTTAAAGAGCTGTCCTGCAATGCCTTCCACGAAGATAATGGGCAAGAATACCGCCACCGTGGTCAAGGTCGAAGCGATCACAGCACCGCCCACCTCGGTAGTTCCGGTGATGGCCGATGAGAACAACGACTGCCCCAGCTTACGTTTTCGGTAAATGGATTCCAGCACCACGATGGAGTTGTCAACCAACATGCCAATGCCCAGGGTCAGGCCTCCCAAAGACATGATGTTCAGGGAAATATTCATCTTGTACATGGCGATGAAGGTGGCAATCACCGAAATGGGAATGCTGGTGGCGATGATCACGGTGCTGCGCAAATCCCGCAAAAAGAGCATGAGCAGGATGATGGCCAATACGCCACCGATCACAGCTGCGTTGCGAACCTCACTGACAGCCTGCTGGATGAAGTGAGATTGGTCAAAGAGCACAGTTAGGGTAGTGCCGGGTGGCAGCTTGCCGCCGCCTTGCCACTCTTCAAGCCTTTCACGCAGACGCCGGGCCACGGTCACGGTGTTGGCGTCGCCTTCTTTGTAGAGGGAGATTTCCACCGACTCGCGTCCACCAACCCGGGTGATTTCTTCGCGTTCCTGATGGCCCCAGGTGACGGTGGCCACATCTCGCAGGCGCACTGCCCGGGCACCGTTCTGCTGGATAATCAGATCAGCGATTTCTTCGGTGTCGGCAAATTCGTTGATGGTGCGGATCAGGTACTGGCTGTCGCGACCACGCAAGGCACCACCGGGCAAATTCACATTGCTGACGCCGACAACTTGCCGCACGCGGTCCAGGCTTATACCCAGGGCGGCCAGTCGATCCTGGTCAATTTCAATTTGGATTTCCTCTTCCAGACCACCTTTGATTTGGGCCGCGGCCACGCCCTTGATGGTCTCGAAATCCTGTTTGATCTGCTTGTCGGCCATGCGCCGGAGCATCATCAGATCCTGGTCGCCGGTCAACGCCAAACGAATGATAGGATCCAGACTGGGATCGAAACGCAGCACCACCGGATCGCTGGCTTCCTGGGGCAAAATCAGGCGATCCAGTTTTTCGCGCACTTCCATGGACAAAAGGTCCATGTCGGTGCCCCAGGCAAACTCCAAAGTCACTTCGGAAATGCCCGCCCTGGACACCGAATGAATGGTTTGCAGTCCCCGCAACACACCCACTGATTCTTCCACCGGCCGGGTGATGAGAGACTCCACTTCCTGGGGAGCAGTGTCGGGGAAATCCGTTTGCACAGTGAGAGATGGGTAAGTGATATCGGGAAAGAGTTCCAGGGCCAGGCGGTTGTAACCCACCAGTCCAAAAGCGATGACCGCCATGGCCGTCATCATCACGCTCACGCGGCGCCGCACTGCCAGTTCAACAAATGATCGCATCAGTGGCCGGACCTCTCGAGGATTTTCAGAGGCGCGCCATGTTTGAGAGATCGCTGGCCTTTGATGACCACGGTGTCGCCGGGCTCAAGACCCGAAAGAATCTGAACATGGTCATCGTCGGTGAAGCCCACTTCGACGATTCGGCGTTCGGCGCTCAGTATGTCATCCTTTTCAACGGGAACATAAACCACCGACTCACCCTTGTCGGTCAGCACCGCGCCACGGGGCACCAGGGTGGATCCATCACGCTTCTCGGTGACGATTTGCACCTGGGCGAATTCGCCCGGCCGTGTGCCAGCGGGATACTCTGAAACCTCAACGGTGATTTTGATGGTGCCGCTGGTGGGATCGATGACAGGGCTGATGAGTTTGATATGACCAGTCAGGCGCTGGCCGTTGCTGTCGAGGACCAACTCCACAGCCTGGTCTTGCTGAAGGCGTTTGAACTCGCGACTGGGCACGTGAACCTTGGCCAGCAGAGGTTCAAAATCCGCCATTACAAACAGCGGGTCGCCGTTGGAAATATTCTGACCCACATCCACCAGGCGTTCGGTGACCTGACCGGAAAATGGTGCCGTAACAGTTGTGTATGAGAAATTCAATCGAGCCAGACCTTCGTTGGCTTCGGCACTGGCCAGATCACTGCGGGCAGCCTGAATTTCTTCTTCAGTGGCCAATTCCTCAGCCACCATTTGTTCCAGACGTTCGTACCTGGATCGCAGGTTGGCAGTGGCGGCGGCGGTTTGTTCCACTCGGAAACGATACTCGTCGTTTTCAATGCGCAGCAGTGGATCGCCGGCCTTGACCGCGTCACCCTCTTCGGCCAGCAAGGCCTGAACAACACCGGTTGCACGAGCCAGGACTTGGGCTTGCTTTTCGGCTTCCAGAGTGGCTGTTGCCTGGTAATAACTGGAGATGGATCCGCTGCCCACTGTGGCAACCGCCACGGGGATGGCCTGTTGGCTTTTGCCATTTTCACCGCCAGGGCTATGTTGAGCACCTGGCCCACCGGGCCCACCAGAGTGGCCCGATTGACCGGCCTCGCCAGCTGGGTCTTTGTCACACCCGGCCAGAGCGATCATTCCAATAACTATTATCCACGACCAGACGCGAATTGTGCGTCCAAAACGGTTCCTCGACATGATGAGAAGATCCTCTTCGGTTGGGTTTTGGGAAACGATCAAAATTCAAACGCAGATTTGCTACCCAAGTTGCATTAAAATGACTGGTTTGACAAGAGTAAGGCCTTGTAAAGAGGGCGAGACGCCTAATGGGGCGCCTCGCTTTCTCATCTGGAATGAATGCCAGCAGGCTATTTCAATTCCTGTATATCGCCTTCAATCCTCCCAAGCTGGTGGGCAAATTGGCAACGGCCGGACTGTACATGACCATCCCGTCAAAGGTATTGATCAGGACAATTTCGTTATCACTGTCCCGCACATCAACCTCTAACCAGGTCAAGGGGCTATCGCCGAACTCCACCCCCTGGAAGGTAATACAAATCAAAGGGCCATCCATGGCGGCGCTGCACCCCAGCAAAGCCGTATCAATTTCTACAGAATCGACAAAATCTCCAGAGTTGAGCCAATCCAGGAAGTAGTTGCAGCCCGCATCCACTTCCAAATCCTGAGGAAAAACAACCCTGCCGTCAGATAGGCAGGGCAAATCAAAAAGCACCACAGACTTGCACAAAGGCCGCATATGTGAGATAATCAAACATAAGCCGCCGTTGTGCGGTGTAGGGAGAGGGCGGCATGAAACAGCATCCTCATCGGTCCAGGCATTCCCGGAGCTCAATCCGATATGCTTGAACCGGCTAAAGGCTGTTGGATTCAACCTCCTCTCCTGATCTTGTTCCAACACGCGGCATAATCCCGATTTTTTCCGAGAAACGCCCTACCTACCTGTCGGTAGTTCGTTGTGTTCGGTAAATAGCCGGAAATGGGTGTTGCCCTCAAGCCTATAATTGAACACCTGTAAAACACTCCGCGCCACTCTAAGGTATCAAAAAAAATTTCTGAAGCAGCGGAAAGCTTCTGTATTTGCAAAAGATCCATTGAAGACAAATTCTTTTGACGGCCAATCCCTGGTGCAACTTTGCCTGCTCCATAACGGCCGGAAATATAATCGGTTTATCACTGAATTAGCGGAAAAAGAAGGCCATTTCTATATTGCTACCAAGAATAAAAAGATCCCGGTTGTCCATTTATTGCCGCTGACCTTTGCCCAGCCAAAATTGAAAGGCCTTTCCATGCCAAATCCCTTGCCCGCCAAAACCCTTTACGATTCCATCGACCTTGCCAACCGCACCCTGACCAACCGTGTTGCTCTGGCCCCCATGACACGCTGCAAAGCCGGCCCTGACCGCCTGGCCAATTCCCTCATCGCCGAGTACTACGCACAGCGCGCCGGCACCGGTCTCATCATTACTGAAGCCACCACCGTCTCGCCCCAGGCCAATGGCTATCTCAACACCCCGGGCATCTACACGGACGAACAGGGTGAGTCCTGGCGGCAGGTGACTGACGCGGTCCACAAAGTTGGTGGCACCATCTTCATGCAGCTCTGGCACACAGGCCGGGCCTCGCACAGCGACTTTCATGATGGTGAATTGCCTGTCTCTGCTTCGGCAATCAGGATTGAGGGGGATGGTGTTCATACCATGAACGGCAAGCAGGATTACGAAATTCCACGTGCTCTGGAGACCGATGAGCTTCCAGGTGTTGTGGCAGACTACGTGGCCGCTGCCCAGCGTGCAAAGAAAGCTGGCTTTGACGGGGTCGAGATTCATTCAGCCAACGGCTACCTGCTGGACCAGTTTCTGCAATCCAAGACCAACCACCGCACCGACCAGTACGGTGGCAGTGTGGAAAATCGTTTCCGTCTGCTGCGGGAGGTTGTTGAAGGTGTAACCGAAGTGTTCGAGCCTAACCGAGTTGCCGTTCGCCTTGCTCCCAATGGCGCTTTCAATGACATGGGTTCACCGGATTTCCGCGAAACCTTTACCTATGTGGCCCAGGAGTTGGATCAGTATGGTCTGGCCTATCTCCATGTGATGGATGGGCTTGCCTTTGGCTTTCACAAGCAGGGTGATCCTATGACTCTTGAAGATTTCCGCGCCGTCTTCAAGGGATTGCTGATGGGAAACTGTGGTTATGACCAGGAGTCAGCTGAGAAAGCTGTTGCGAGTGGTGCTGCAGATATGATTGCCATTGGCCGTCCTTTCATCACCAATCCCGACCTAGTTGCGCGGTGGAAGAATGGTTGGGCCATGGCTGAGCTTTCTGACCCGGCCAGTTGGTACACCCTTGAGCAGAAACCTGCAGGTTTTACGGACTACCCCAACTATGATCCCGCTGGTCCCAAGTTGTGAGACTGGGTCTTGGGTTTTAAACGCCGGCGATGTGAGGGCTCTATTGCAAGATTGGTTTCCCAGGAGGTCCCATCTTCCCCTGTTCGTCGGAATCGTTCCCATCATCCACATTGCAATCAAATACCATGGCCAGAGACGGTATGGAAAACGTTCCTTGTCGATCTTGAGCATCAACCCCGGCCACTTTCACTTTGATGGATGTACCGTGTGGCTGAGTGAAAAAATAAAAAGTATCGGGACAAGCATTGCTGAATTCAACATAGCTTGTGTCATTGATACTGACTTCGACTACATAATGATCAACGGGAGTTCCAGTGATCGGTTTCGTCCAGATGACCTTGAAAGTGCATTCACCTGGTTCATCTGAATAGGTTGGAGTTCCCTGAAATAAAGATACGAACAAAAAAGAAATCAGAATCAATAAATAAAGGTGAACCTTTCGCATCATGCATCCCCCGATTTAGAGCTCTTGGGCGAGAGTTCCAAAGAAGATAAAATTATCTTAAGCTAACTTGTTAGTAGGTCAATGTTTATTTGAAAATAATAAAGGGCATTCACAACGACACAGCTGAATGTGTGGTATAATTCCCATGGATAGTGGAAACAAGGTCCTCAACCACTTCAACAAATGAATTGGGCAGAAATGAATACCAAAACAATATCATCAGTCCTTACGTTAGCCATGATCACCATTTCATCTTTCCTGCCCATGAGCACTCATGCCCAGGACTGCCTGAACTACGAAACCTATCTGCGCTGGGTCGCCGCCATTGATCTGGAGACAGCCAGCAACGCCGTCACCATCGCCGGCGATCATGCCTACGTGGCCAAAGGCAATGTGTCCGTTGGGGGCCTTGAGATAATCGACATCTCAGTGCCCAACACCCCGCTGCTTGTCGGCGTGGTGGACCTACCGGGTTATGGCAAGGATGTCGTTGTGTCAGGTAATTATGCCTACGTGGCCGACGGTTGGGCCGGACTCCAGATCATCGACGTTTCCGATCCCTCCACACCCCTCATCGTGGGCACCATGGAAACCCCTGATTCCGCCAGCGATGTCGCCCTTTTTGATCACTATGCCTATGTGGCCGAATGGAACACCGGCCGTCTGCACGTTGTAGATGTGTCTGACCCTTCATCCCCCGTCATGGTGGGCGGTGTGGATGCGCAGGATGATATCAAGGATCTGGTCATTGCCGATGGCTTCGCCTACGTGCTATACCGATTCATCCATCCCGGAACGGCGGGGCTTCAGATATTCGACCTGGCAGATCCCCAGCAGCCTTCGCTGGTTACAGATTTTTCCGTGCAGGACTGGGGTTCAGGCTTGGCCGTAGTCGATACTCGTGCCTACGTGGTCTCATCGCTCCTGCAGGTCCTGGATGTGACGGATCCCACATCACCGACAATCCTGGGTTCCGTGGAAGTTCCGCATGGTGGTCGAGAAGTCGCTGTCAGTGGCGACCGTGCCTATGTCGGTCTGGGCCTTGGCCAACCGGGTTTGGCAACCTTTGATATCTCTCAGCCATCATCCCCCACAGTCATGGGCGTCATCTACACCATTGATGAACCACGAGGTCTGGCCATCAGCGGAGCTCATGCTTACATGGCCAATACATACTCTGGTCTGAATGTTATCGACATAACCGTACCGGATGCACCTCCGACCGGTGTACTCATGGATTCAACTGTGTGGCCCGTAACTCTAACAGGCAATGGACAATACGTTTACGTTGCTGGCTACGGAGCCGAGAATCTGCAGGTGGTCGATGCTTCCAATCCCCTGACTCCCGTTCCTCTGGGCACAGTGGGCACGCCTGGAGTCATTGGCGACATGGTTGTAGTAGGTCAGCACGTCTACGCTGCAGATGATAGCACCGGGCTGCACGTGGTGGATGTTTCCGACCCGGAAGCCCCGCAAATCGTGGAAGTTGTCGATGCATCGGGTGAGGTCAGGGGTGTTGCCGCCAATGGAGGTTATCTCTTCGCTTCCTATGCCGAAAGCGAGAGTTCACTTTTGCGGGTGATGGATATTTCTCTACCATCGGCACCGATCATTGTCGGCAGTGTGGAAGTTCCCCGTGGGGTGGGGAAAATTGCTTCGGCCAATAATCTTGTCTATGCCATCAATAATAATAATGCAGAATTCTCTGGTCTGACAATTGTCGATGTGACTGATCCTTCGGCACCTTTTGTGATGGGTATGATCGATACTCCGGGCCTTCTCTATGATGTGGCCATTGATGGAACGGTGGCCTACCTGGGGAGCGGCACTTTCGGAACCACCAGTTTGCAAATGGTCGACGTCAGCGATCCTGCAATGCCCACTTTAATGGGAGGTGTGATGCTGCCTGGGGGAGGTCGGGCTGTTACGGTTCACCACAACCACGCTTATATTGCGGTGCCGAAAATCGGCCTTGTGATTGTCGATATCACAGATCCCTATGCAGGATTCCTTGTGGGTGCCGCTGCCGCGGGGGCATCTCCAGGTTCGCCCCGAGATGTGGCCTTCCTGAATGGTCAGGTCTTCCTGGCAAGCATGGGTGGACTAGGGATTTGTCTGCCCCAGTGCAGTGATGTCGTGCCGGTCTATTTCTCGGATTTCACAGTCACCAGTTTGCTGGATGCAGTTCATCTGCAATGGACTATTTCCAATGTTGGGGATGATGACGAGTTCAGGATTGAGGGCCGGCAAGCAGGACGGCAATGGTCTGTTCCAGCCTTTTCGAACGGTGACGGAAATTTCTTGGCAACCGACGACGTGGCCGGTTGGATTCATGGTGATCCGCGAACCTATTCCCTCTACAGGCGTTCATCTGGTTCAGCCTGGATGTTGTTGGCCACCCAATCGGTGGAGCGGGTTGTTTCAGCCAGGAGAGCTGGTTTAGGGCCTATCCAACCCAATCCCTTCAATCCAAAAACATCGGTGTCCTTCAGAGTTGATCACGCCCAGCAGGTTGAAATTGCAGTGTATGACCTGTCGGGTCGAAGGGTGGCCGTGCTGGCTGACCAAGTTTACGGTGTGGGAGAATACACCACTTACTGGGATGGTCGCGATACTGCGGGAAGAGCTGTTTCCTCAGGAACTTATATGGTGAGATTTCTTTCTGACCAACAGATGGAATCGCGCAAGATCATGCTGGTTCGTTGACGTCAATCACCACCATGGTGAGATCATCATCCAGGGAGCCATCCGGCCCCTGGTTGGTCCATTCACAAATGGATTCCAGCAACGCATCGGCAAAACTCTCGGTAGGCATTTCACGATGCTGCACCAGAAATTTATTCAAAGAACAATCACCAAACATTTCTTCACAGGAATTGCTGGCTTCAAGGATGCCGTCAGTATATAGCAGGATGCGATCTCCCGGCACCAGAGGCCTTTCGATGCTCTTGTACTCCGCTTCCGGAAACGGCCCCAGAAAAAGCCCGTTTTCCATCAGGCTGATGCATGTTTCGCTGTTGTTGGGATGGATCAACATGGGAGGGTGCCCGGCTCCTGAGTAGCGGACAATGCTTTCTTCCATGTCGAGGAATGTGATGCTGGCGGTGACATATTTCTGATCCAACTGCCCCGACAAAATTTTGTTCATCCCCAAAAGCACAAGCTCAGGATTTTCGATTTTTTCCACCTGGGCACGGAAGGCTCCCTTGACCATGGAAGCGATCAGGGCTGCAGGAACACCATGTCCTGAAACATCGGCAATCAGAATTCCTACCCGGTGATCATCCAACTTGGTGAAGTCGTAAATATCACCAGCCACTTCGGTCATGGGGATGTAGCGAGCGGCCATGGTTATCCCGGAAATCCGAGGGGCTCGTTTTGGCAAAAGTGAGGTCTGAATTTTTCTGGCCATGGCCAGTTCATGGGAAATGGTGCCCAGCCGGTGTTCATTGGTGAACATGCGAACAGCAATGATGCGCCCAAGGGTCAGGTATAGAATGAGCACTCCGATCCATTCCACATCGAAAGGAAGAGGCACGACCCCAAGGGACCGAAGATTTTCAAGGGAGAAAAAAACGATGCTGGCGAAGAATCCAATGTAAAGACCTTGTCGCTTGGCTTCTTGCCGCAGGTCAGGGTGCAGAGTGTTGGCAATGACAGTCAGCAGACCAAGGAGAATGATCACGCTGAAAACAGGCAGCAAAAGATCCCGGTCTGGATTGACCAGGAGAACCAGGGAGGCAACACAGGAAAAGGCCAGGCTGAAGTAGGCAAGAATGCGTAACGAAAAGCGCCAACCTGGGCCCAGGTAAGCCAATGCGAAGCCGAAGGCGGCGGTGGCGCCAAAATAGGTGAAGCTTCTGGCAAGGGAGAGCAGGGCTTGGGGGTTTTCCGTCAACAGCAATGGGATCACCTGGGTGTAAAGCAGGAATCGGAATCCCCAAAGGCAGGACATGGCACCGAAGAGAAAAAGGGCCTTGTCTCGGCTGGCGGAACGTAGAATTGGTAATAAAAGGGTAATGATACCGATGGCTACAAAAACGATACCCAAGACCAGATAGCCCAGTTCGCTACCAATCAAGGATGTTTTGGGAAGAGAGTAGGGGGTGGCAGTTGCCAAGCAGGTGCCAGGCAGTCTCGCAATAATATCTATTTTGCAAAACTGTAGCATGCAGACATGGTACCAACCCCAGTCATCTACGGCCAAACAAATTTCCAGATAGATCATCCAGACAATCAACCATAAATCAATTTTACTGTCCGAATCCAAAAGAACATTCGCCTGCCCATCGTGCACCGCATACTGGAAATAAGAGTGAATGGCGTATGCACCAACCCGCCCTTGCTTGTCCATGGCCAGATAGCCCACCTGCACATCTTTCCAGTTCGGATTTTTACGAATGATTCGCTGCACCCCTTCTTTGCAAGCATCAGCAGGAGACATGCCTTGCCGCATCAATTCCACAATGAGAAAACTGCCCACTGTTTTCATGACTTCTTCACCCACGCCGGTGGCGCAGGCCGCTCCCACTTCATTGTCCACAAAGAGGGCGGCTCCGATGATGGGTGAGTCACCCACGCGGCCGTGCATCTTGTAGCCCAGACCGCTGGTAGTGCAGCTGCCCGAAAGATTTCCGGCCTGATCCAGCGCCAGCATGCTGATGGTGTCGTGGGTGGGATCCGAAGCCGGTGACCAGGGTTTGTATTCGCCTTTTTTCAACCATTCCTGCCAATCCTTCCGGGCGCGGTCGGTCAACAAATCCTCTTCCTTGAACCCCTGTTCCAGGGCAAACCTGCGGGCGCCTTCACCAACGAGCATCACATGGGGAGTATCTTCCATGACCTTGCGGGCCACCGCCACCGGATGCATGAAACCTTCCAGGAAGGCCACCGAACCGGCGTTGCCTTTTTCGTCCATGATGCATGAATCCAGGGTGACGTGCCCTTCTCGATCGGGTGCGCCACCATACCCAACCGAAGTCACTTCAGGATCCGCTTCGGCCACCTGAACACCGCTTTCAACGGCATCCAAGGCCCGGCCGCCTTGGCCCAAAATTTTCCAGGCCTGTTCGTTGGAAGCCAAACCATGTCGCCAGGTGCTGATAACCAGGGGACGCTTCCCTTCTTCTTTGGCCAGGGCAAGATTGCCGGCGCTGAGGGCGGCCAGCCCGGCTCCGGTGTGGATCAGGAATTGGCGTCTGGTGGTCATGATGTCTCCTCCGGGGCAAAGGCCACAGAAATGGAAAGGATTTGATGGGGATTGATGGGAATACTGATGCAAGAGGCTCCATGGGTGATGCTGGGTTCCAGACAATCGACCGGCACTGGCGTTTCCAAAAGATCCACAGTGCAGGCTTCCAGTACCGACTTTTGAAAGGTAAGGGTTTCGACAACCGGTTCGCTGGACAGATTGCAAAGGCGAATGATGAGTTGGTCGCCCTCTTCACTCTTTTTGATGGC
>JAUUYW010000580.1 GCA_030590265.1 Candidatus Krumholzibacteriia bacterium | reverse complement strand
TGCATTTGGATCAGCCTCGTGATGCTGGCCATGGTGGCTGTGCTTTCAAGTTTTAAACTGGGCGGAGCCGATCAACCATCGGGGGTTGTCCGGGTTCTGGCTTCGGTCTTTATGCTTGTGAGCTGGCTGCTGGCCATCCGCTTCATGATGCTCAAAACCTGGGGCAAAAAAGCATGGCTGGTGGTATTGATATTATCCCTGGTCAGCAACTTTTTCTGGGGTAAAGGCGGATTGGTTCTGGGCATCGTTTTTGCCCAGTTGTTCCTGTTCAGCCGGCCATTTCGGGCCTGGCGCCTGGTTACGGCCCGACGCCGAGCCATAGGGTTTGGCCTGGGGATTCTGGCCCTGGTAGTTCTTTTCATGTCCACGGGTGTGTGGAGCACCGAAGCCGATGACCGGGCCCTCAATTTCATGGACAAATTGGGTATCTGGTCCCTGGCATCTTTGCTGACTTTCTGGTTCCTGTCCCTGTTCCATCTGGCCATTCGCATGAGGCTGCATTTTTTGCGACTGCGGGCCAAACTAGCTGTCAGCGCCTTCTTGATTGGGGTGGTTCCGCTGACCCTGATGCTCGTTCTGGGATTGCTGATTTTTTACGAAGGACTCGGTGGCAGCCGGGCCGTGCGCGCGACCAATGTCCTGGAATCGTGGCGTCATATGGCTGTGGAGGGCACTGACCTGGCCGGAGCGCCCTTTGATACCACTTTTACCTGGTCCAATGATCCGGGTTCCGGGGCCGACGATTCATTCACCTGGCAGAATACAAAGTTCCACCCGATTTCCCCACCCGACTGGACTGCTCGTTTGTCAGGAATGCTGGGTTACATCCCGGAAATAGTGGCCCAGGGTGATACCACCGGTTGGTTCCTGATGGAAAACGAAATCTGGTTGATGCGCTGGAACAATGTGGGGCAGGATGAGGAAAAGGTGACCGCCTGGTTGTTGAATGACCGCCCTTTGCTGCACCTTTCCAAACTCCTCAAAGCAGGGGTGGAAATCACCAGCCTTGGCGCGATGGTTGGCAACTCGGAAATCCAGATTGACTCCGGTGATGAATCGAACAATCCCAACTATCCTACTCGTCAGGTTTGTTATCGGGATGTGAGCAATGATGCTTCTTTCTGGAACCACTGGCGTTCTTTTGGAGTGACTCTTTTTCCCCTCCAAGGCGAAAGTGATGGAGAGCTCAACGAGAGTAACCTGTTAATCAATCTCGCCGTTGGCTGGACCGATTTGAAGACCGAATTTCTCGACGGCGAGAACAACCTGAATGTGCTCGCGGTGGTGGTGGTGGGATTGGTGGCCTTCCTGTTCCTGACCATCGAGGTGTTCGCTTTCTTCTTCGGAGTGCGCATCAGTGAAGGATTTGTCACCGCCGTGCACGCCCTGCACAAAGGAACCCGGTCGCTGGCCAAAGGCGAACTTGATACCTATATCGACATCCCCAACGAAGATGAATTTGGCGACCTGGCCGTGAGTTTCAACGAAATGACCGTGGCCATTCGCCAGGGTCGTGAGGATGCCCTGGCCAAGGAACGACTGACCAGGGAAATGGAAAC
>JAUUYW010000414.1 GCA_030590265.1 Candidatus Krumholzibacteriia bacterium | reverse complement strand
TGATCATGTTCGCAGTGTGGTCGGTGTCACCTTGCCGGGAACTCCGGCCCTGGTCGCCGGCAGCAATGGCCAGATCGCCTGGGGATTTACCAACAGTTATGGTGATTGGTCCGACCTAGTGATTCTGGAATTTGATCCGGGAGACTCCACTCGCTACCTCACACCTGATGGCTGGAAAAGTCTGGACCGACGCAGTGAAATCATCGAGGTGTCAGATGCCGATTCCGACACCTTGTTCATCGATGAAACAATCTGGGGACCAATATGGACCACCGATACCAAGGGCCAAAAATTGGCCCTGCGCTGGACAGCCCATGATATCAAAGCGGCCAACATCAACCTGCTCAATCTTGAGTCAGCCAACAATATTGACGAAGCAATGGCCGTGTCGGGGACCGTCGGCATGCCCCAGCAAAATCTGGTGTGCGCCGACAGCCACGGGCGCATTGCCTGGACCATCGCTGGCCCCATTCCCAACCGTGTGGGGTGGGATGGACGCCTGCCGGTATCCTGGGCGGACGGTACCTGCCGCTGGGATGGTTATCGCGATCCTTCCGACCAGCCGCGCATCATGGACCCGGAAGAAGGCCGCCTGTGGACCGCCAACAACCGGGTGACTGCCGGCCACGATCTGGCAGTGATTGGTGATGGCGGATATGGGTTGGGCGCCCGTGCTCGACAAATCCGCGATGACCTGCGTGATCTCCATCGACCGGTCGAAAAAGATATGCTCGCCGTGCAATTGGATGATCGGGCCCTGATGATGGGCGAATGGCGAGACTTGATTCTGGAAGTCATGAAAAATAATCTACCCGAAGAAGGCACCAATCGTGCCGATTTTCTAAAGGTGGTGCGAGATGATTGGACGGGTCGCGCTGAACCCTCTTCGGTTGCCTACCGTTTGGTAAGCCACTTCAGTTACGTTTGCATCGACCGGGTTCATGGATTGATGTTGAAGCCACTGATCGATGGGCATCCGGATTTTCGTGCCAGTTGGTTGCCTTATCGTCACGCGGTGACCTGGGAAGTTTTGGCGGTGCGCCCGGCTCATCTGTTGCCACCCTGGAACAAGGACTGGGACGACCTGTTGTTGCAGGCTGTGGATCGCACCATGGAAAACCTGGGCAGGCCTGAAGCGAATTGGGAAGACTGCACCTGGGGCGCCATCAACACAGTGGTGGTGGCCCACCCGTTTACTCGTTTTGTGCCTCAATTGTCGCGGTGGTTGTCGGCCCCACCCAAGGCTTTGCCGGGTGCTTCTTTCATGCCCAGGGTGCAGCATCGTCGCAGTGGTGCTAGTCAGCGAATGGTCGTTTCACCTGGAAAAGAAGAGTTGGGAATATTTCACATGCCGGGTGGGCAGAGCGGGCACCCATTGTCGCCTTTCTTTTTGGCGGGGCATGAAGACTGGGAGGATGGAGTGGCTACGCCATTGTTGCCTGGGGCAGTGAAGTATCGGTTGGTTTTGGTGGGTGATTGAATCAGGATGGATCGATCCAATCCCCATAAAGCTCAGGCCTGCGATCCCTGAGAAAAAGCCGCCGCGCATTGGATTGTGCAACCTGCTCCAAATCCAACTCACAATGCAAAATCTCATCAGTGCCTTCGCCTGCCCTGGCCAATACTTCCCCATTGGGCGCACACACAAAAGACTCCCCCGCAAATACCAGCTTTTCTTCCTCCCCAACCCGGTTGCACAACGCGGTGAAATATCCATTGTGAAAGGCGGTCACTCGCATCTCAGCTTCATAAAGTCCTTCCGGCCATTCTCCCACAGAACCAGCCTGGGGTATGAAAACCACCTCGGCCTCTTTGACAGCCAAAGCCCGCATGTATTCCGGATAATGCCGATCGTAGCAGATGGCCACACCGATACGCCCGAAGCGCGTATCATAAACTGGTGCTCCCTGATCACCGGGAGCGTAATAACCTTGTTCATGAAAAAATTCATACTCAGTAATATGAACCATGCGGGTGATACCTAGCAGTGTTCCATCAGCATCAATTACAGGGGAGGAGTCGAAGGTAAGGCCGGGATTTTTCGGAGTTCCAGTTCCTTGTTCAAAAACATTCAACACAATGACAACACCCAACTCTGCCGCCAAAGCGCAAAAGGCTTCAGTCGTAGGCCCAGGTATCGGTTCAGCCCGTAGCAAATTTTCCAAAGTGGCGGGAACCTGAGGATAAAAACGATCGAAGGCCAACTCGGCAAAGGCAATAACCTGAGCTCCGTCGGCTGCGGCCTTTCGCGCCGCTATCAAACCACGGGCCCGGTTGGCCTCCTGATCCCAGGTGGCGTGTTGTTGGATGAGGGCGATTTTCACGGAGTCCTCCGAACCTCTTCAAAAATCCCGGCATCCCGATTCTTCCTCACATTGTCCCAGTTAAAATACCGCCCATTCATGGCAATATAAACTCCGGCAGGCAAACTCTGGGCAAAGGCCAACGAGCTGCCCAGATTGAACAGCCCATCACTGCTGCCAAAGGCGTAGGGAATCATGGCTCCAGTTAGAATGATGGTCTTGTCAGTAATATTTTCACCCAACAACCTGGCCGTTTCTTCCATGGTGTCGGTGCCGTGGGTTATGACAATGGAATCACTTGGACATTTGCGGCACTGGGCGAGGATGGCTTGCCGGTCTTCATCATCCATTTCCAGGCTGTCGATCATCATCAGGGTGCGCACTTCCACATCCAGCAGGCTGCGGCCCAGGTCGAGCATGTCGCGCAAGTGGGTGTCTTTGAAATAAAGAGTCCCGTTGCGTTCGTTGTATTCCTTGTCGAAAGTACCGCCGGTGATGAAAAGGCGAATGGGCTGGCTCATGATTTGGTCTCCTGAAAAAAATGCCATTGAGGGTGTCCCTAAATAAGGATCACCAACCGCTCTCCGTCCAGCAAAGCATGTTGGTAAACCATCATCCTGAAATCAAAGCCCGAGTGGCTGTTCCAGGCCTTGGTCACCTGTCCGCCTTGCAATTCTCCCATCAACTCAGGTGCCGGATCGGCTTTTTCCGCCAGGCGGTGGAAGGCCTCCGGAAAAGTACCGCCTTGCTTGCGCAGGATTTTCAGCAGAAAGCTGACCATACCCGCGTTGACAACTTCGCCATTCTGGTTGATCAAAATGGTGATGACCTGGTCGGTGTCCGAGGGCAGATCCGCTCGCAGCCGGTCGCCAATGGCAATGCTGCAAGGGGCCTGCTCGCCAATTTTCTTCAGGATGGTGCCGTATGGTTTGCCCAATGGAGTGAACAAATCGCCAAAAACATCTTCGAAATATGGCAATACCCCGAAGCCG
>JAUUYW010000130.1 GCA_030590265.1 Candidatus Krumholzibacteriia bacterium | reverse complement strand
TCGGCAAGGAAAAGAACCCGGACCCGGTCGCCCAAATCATCTTCATCAATGATCCCCTGGGCGATGCGGCCGCTGCCTTCGGGACAGCCATCGTCCACCACGAAAAGATCCCAAGTCAAGTCTTCACGGTCGGCGAACAACCAGTTCAACTGGTGAACTTTGCGTCGCAAAAAGTCTTCGCCACCTGCCACCTGATCGCTGCTCAGGATGCGTTGGTGTTCTTTGTACATGGCAAAGACAACTGACAGGTGAGCCGGGCCCTTCCATAAAAGGACCGTACTGCGGGATAAGGCCAGTTTGGCGGCCAGATGCACCAACAAAGGAACCTGGTCCTTCTTGGCGACCAGTTCAGACTCCAAAGCCAGGTAGTCGGCAGGAGCCCCCCCGGCGGCCAGCAACTCGTCGGCAAAACTGGTGGCCAGGGCCAGATGATCGGTATTGGTCAGGTCCAGTTGGTCAGGCGATTGTTCACTCTGGGTCCGGGCCAGACCTTGCAGTTTTTCCAGCATGTCCAAATTCATTCCTTGGTAAAAGAGCCGACTGATCAGTTGGACACAGCTTCTTCTTCATCAGCTGCAGATTCTTCGGCAGCAAGCACTTCCATTTGTTTTTCGTTCCACTCGGCGGCAGCTTCCATCAATGCCTCCAGGGTCGGTGCCTCTTTGAAAAGGTCCAGCGCCTCGTAAAGCTGGGTATCAGCTTCGATGGCCACTCGGTAGGCGGCGGTGGGACCATTGATCCGGCGCGCCATTTCCCGACGGATTCCCCGTTTGATGTAATCGCTGTTGGCATCGACCAGAGAATCGCTGTAGGTGAGTTCGAAAACTTCGAGGTATTCAACAATTTTTTCGCGCTCGCCGAGGAATGATTTGAAGCGGGCAAAGGTATCGTCGTCAACCTGAAAGTCTTCGCCGATGCCTTCGTGTTCGTTGGCATACTCCACGGCAAAACTGAACAGGGCACCGTCGCGCTCCACACTCATTTCAAAGTTGGACATGAAGTCCTGGTCGATTTCGATATCCGGAGTGACGCCGCCACTGCCATAAATAACCCGGCCGCTGTCGGTGTAGAATTTTTCCTTGTCGAAACGATCCATTTCTTCTTCGGCAGGGTCATTTTCAAGATCCACCATGGTCTCGGCGTCTTCACTCAACCCACCTTCATGGCTGCGGTTCCTGTGGATGGATCGACCGCTCGGAGTGTAGTAGCGGGCAGTGGTCAGCTTGAGAGCCTCGTCCTCATCCAAACGGAATACGGTCTGCACGGAACCCTTGCCGAAGCTGGTTTTACCCACAACCAGGCCGGCATCGTGATCCTGAAGGGCGGCAGCGACAATCTCGCTGGCAGAGGCCGATGAGCCGTTGACCATGACGATGACCGGAACCTTGTTGAAGATCGGGCCCCGGTTGGCGGCATAATAGCTTTTGTTTTGATCGCGAAGACGGCCCTTGGTGAAAACCACCAGTTGTTCATCTTCCAAAAACAGGCTGCTGACTTCCTGGGCGGCAAAGAGCAATCCGCCGGGGTTGAAGCGCAGATCCAGGATCAAACCCTTCATGCCCTGCTCGGTCAATTCCTTCAGCTTTTCTTCCAGTTCCGTGTGGGTGGTGCGGGCAAAATTTTGCACCTTCACATAACCGATGTCACCCATCATGAAAGCGTAAGGAACACTTTCCACATGAATGATGTCGCGCACGATGGTCAAAGGAATGGGCTCATCGCTGCCCGGCCTCGCGATGGTGATGTTCACCTTGGTGCCCTTGGGACCCCGCAGTTTTTTCACCGCGTCGCGGCTGGTGAAATCGAGGGTAGTCTCGCCTTCGATTTCAATGATCTGATCGCCACCCTGAATGCCCATGTAATAGGCCGGTGTGCCTTCAATGGGCGAAACCACAGTGGGGTAATGGTCACGAATATTGATGGTGATGCCCAGGCCGCCGAACTCGCCTTCGGTGGACATCATCAGGTCTTCGTAATTGACCGGGGGCAGATACTTGGAATGCTCATCCAGGCCATCGAGCATGCCCTTGATGCCGGCTTCCATGATTTCCTTGGGGTCCTTCTCATCCACGTAGTTGTTGATGATGCGTTCGTAGGCTTCACCCAGAATTTTCAGATTGTCGTAAAATTCCCGGCGCCGGGCCACAGGATCGTCAGCCGCCAGAACAGTGCTGCTGAAAAGCACGGTCAGCAGGACCGCGGTCAGCATCGCTCGGGAGAATCCCGAAAAGATCGGGGATTTTTGTCGGTTATTATGGGAAACAGTAGCCATGGTCATTCCTTCGTTGGCTGTATTAATTGGTGTACGTCTGTCCGTACTTCCTTGTTTTCGCCCGGGACAGGAGATGTTAAAGGTATTTTAGCAGTCCGTGTTCCATCATTCTGAGTCTGGCAAGAGCCTCTTCGAACATTTCTTCGGGAGTATTCAAGGCATCAATGACATGAATACGGCTTTTCCCAGAGTTTGCCATAGCCTGGTAGCCTTCATACACCCGCTGATGGAATTCGGCGGTCTCACGGTCCAGGCGATCGGTTTGGCTGTGGTTTTGCCGGGCCCGGCCCTCTTCGGGGGGCAGGAGGCAGAAAAAAGACAGGTCGGGTTGAACCCCAGCCAGAGCCAGCTCATTCAAGCGATCCACTGTTTTTTCACCCAATCCACGGCCAAAACCCTGGTAGGCCACCGAAGCGTCGGCAAAACGATCGCACAAAATGATCAAACCCGCTTCCAGAGCAGGTCGAATTTTTTCCCGGACCAACTGGGCCCGGCTGGCAACCATCAGCATGAGTTCGGTTTCGGCGCACATGTTGTTGGACGCAGTATCCAAAAGAATGTTGCGCACACGTTCGCCGATGGGGGTTCCGCCGGGCTCCCGAATGAGCAGGGGATCATCGCCCCGGCCACTGATATGAGCGGCGAGAGCGCGTATGAGGGTGGTTTTGCCACTGCCTTCGGGCCCTTCAAAGGTGATCAGCAGACCTGGGTCACTGGCCGAATAGGAACCTTGGGGAGTCACTCGGTCCCCTCCACTTCATCATCCTGCGGATCGCCGGCTCCAGGCAGTTTGGCAGCCACATGAACAATGCGCTGAACCGTGGTTCCCAGGGTGGCAACAGCCAGGAAAGCCAAAATGGGCACCAGAGCCCATTGACCAAACAACAAGCCGACGGTGAGCAGGATGACGCGTTCCGTGCGCTGCAGGAAACCCACAAAGCAGGTTTGGCCCACTCCTTCGGCCCTGGCGCGAACGTAACTGGTGGTCAGGCTGCCAACCACCGTGGCGGTGATCAGGACCAGGGGCAACCGGCCGGTGTGCTCTACCATGCCGGCGAAATGCCAGGTCAGGCCCGCAAAGAGGAAAGCTTCACCCAAACGGTCGAAACAGGAATCAAGGAAGGCGCCGCGTTTGGAAACCGTTCCCTGAAGCCGGGCCAGGTCACCGTCCAGCATGTCGAACCCTGAACCCAGCAAAAAGATCAGGGCACCACCAAAGAGATTACCTTTGGCTATGAACCAACCCGAAACGGCCGTGATGGCCAGGCCCATGATGGAGACGGCCAGAGGCGTCATTCCCAACCGGTCAAGGACGAGCACCACCGGTTTCACACCCTTGCGAAAATCCTGTTTGAATTGATTGAAATCCATCATTCCTCCAGATCGCGTGCTTTTTTCTGGCCCTGCAGAACCAGAACCAGTTCGCCTTTGAGTCTTCGGCCAGTCATGACCTTGAGCAATTCGGCAGCGGTGCCGCGCAAGGTTTCTTCGTGCAATTTCGTAATTTCCCGGGCCACGGCCATGATCCTGTGGGGAGCCAGTTCCGCCAGAATCTCCAGGGTAGAGGTGATCCGGTGGCAGGATTCCAGCAACAGCACTGTGCCGGGTTCTTTCAGGGCTTCGGTCAAGAATGTTGCCCGCTTGCCCTTCTTGCGGGGAAGATACCCCAGAAAAAGGAATCGGTCAGGTGAAAATCCCGACAGGACCAGCGCTGATAGGGTGCTGCTCGGCCCGGGAATCACCGTCCAGGGCAAATCTTCCTCCAGCAGGCGACGCGCCAGGGTGAATCCTGGGCCTGAGATGCAAGGCATCCCCGCATCGCTGACCACCACAACTTTTTCGCCGGCCCGCAACCGCTCCACGATCTGAGGCACGGCTTTCAGCTTGTTATGGTCATGGTAACTCATCAGATAGCATTTCAAATCGTAGCGGTTGAGCAGACGCCGGGTGTGGCGGGTGTCTTCGCAATAGACCACATCGGCGGCGGCCAGGACGGCCAGGGCGCGCAGACTAATGTCGCCCAGGTTGCCGATGGGAGTGGCTACAAAATGGCACAATCCGGCCGGAAATTCGATCTCCGGCAAATTCACCGTGGTCAATGAAAGCCTCCATCCTTGCGCGCTGCCAGGGCGAAATCCGCATCCTGACGGCCGGAAAACTCGGCCAAGGGTGCCAAACGCCGCTTGAAGGCCATGGCCTGCACCCGTTGGCGAACTCGAGTGATAAAATCGTCAGCAAAACCATCTTCCAGCAAATCCTGGTTGTTGCGGCCAAGATCGATCATGGCGTGCAGCAGATGATCAACATCTTCATAACTGAAACCCAACTCGTCTTCGTCAGATTGGCCTTCCCAAAGGTCGGCGCTCGGGACTTTGCTCAACACCGCGTCGGGCAGGCCCAACCAGGCGCTCAGCAGACGAATTTCGGTTTTGTAAAGCTGGCCAATAGGGTTCAGGGCGCAGGCGCTGTCGCCAAAGAGGGTCGTGTAACCCAACAAGGCTTCAGTTCGATTGCCGGTTCCCAGCACCAGGGAACCATCCCGGGCCGAGCGGTCGTACAGGACAACCATGCGGCAGCGGGCCATGATGTTTCCCCGCCTCACCAAATCGTTGGCCGGAATATCTTTGAGGAAGGCATCGGCCATGGCAGCGATGCTGACCTTTTCGGTTTTCATACCCAGGGCAGCGGCCACGGCCTCGGCATCGGTGACAGAAGCGGCGCTGCTTGTGGAATAGGGCATCATGATGCCCAGGACATTGTCCGCACCCAGGGCGCGCACGGCTAGCCCGGCAGCAACGGCCGAGTCGATGCCCCCGCTGAGACCCAGCACCAGTTTGCCGATGCCGGCATCGGCCAAAGTGCCGCGAATGAATTCAGAACAATTTTCGCAGGCCATGGCCGGGTCAAAGGCCCATTCGGGTCGCGGCAGGTTGGCGATATCCATGGTCGGTTGTCTTTCGTTGAATATTTTGGTCAACTTTTTCGCCAGGCTCCCGGCAAAAAGAGAACCAGCACAGTGAATAGTTCCAGGCGGCCAATAACCATGAATATAACCAGCAGCCATTTTTCCCAGTCAAGCAGAGAGGAATAATTGCTGGCCGGTCCCACCAGCCCCAAACCGGGACCGATGTTGCTCAGGGTGGCGGCCGTGGCTCCCACGCTGGTCAGCAGGTCTCGTCCGCCCATGGTCAAGATCAAGACTCCACCCACATAAACCATCATGTACAACAAAAAGAAACCCAGGACATTGGTTTGCAGGTTGTTCGAAAGAGCCCGGTTGTTGAACCAAAGGGTAAACACACCGCGCGGATGAATCATCTTCCTGAGTTCCAGTTTGGCGTGCTTGAGCAGAATGAGCACCCTCATCACCTTGATGCCACCACCGGTGGAACCGGCGCAGCCTCCAACGGCCATCAGCACCAACAGGAGGGCGTGGGCCAGTGGGGGCCAAATAAGATAGTCAGCGGTGCCGAAGCCGGTAGTGGTGATGATGGACACCACCTGAAAAAGAGATCGCCTGAAAGTTTCACCCCAATGGGGGTAAAAATGGATCGGCAACAGGGTGGCCATGATCAAACCGGTGGAAACCAGAATGATGGCACCATAGAATTTGAACTCTTCGTCCCGAAAATAAACCCGCAATTTGCCCTTCAGGGCCAGGAAGTGCAGGGAAAAATTGGCACCGGCGAGAAACATGAAAACGATGATCACCCATTCAATGGCCGGGGTGGCATAACCTCCCACACTGCTGTTGTGGTTGCTGAAACCTCCGGTGGCCATGGTGGCAAAGCTATGGCAGACGGCATCAAAAATTCCCATGCCGGCCAGAAGCAGGGCCAGGATCTCAACCCCGGTCAGCAGCACATAAACACCCCAGAGAATTTTGGCCGTCTCGCGAATGCGTGGTGTCAGGCGTTCGGCCACCGGGCCTGGCACTTCGGCCCTGAAAAGCTGCATGCCACCAACACCCAACAGCGGCAAAATGGCCAGGGCCAGCAAAACAATACCCATGCCACCGAGCCAATGGGTCATGGACCGCCAAAAGAGGGTGCCGTGGCTGCGGCTCTCAATGTCGGTCAGGATGGAAGCTCCGGTAGTGGTGAAACCGGAGATGGATTCAAAAGCCGCGTCGGTGAAAGAGGGAATCTGTCCGCTGAGCCAGAATGGCAACGCACCCAGCAGTCCCACGATGATCCAGCCAAAGGCCACCACGGCAAATCCCTCGCGCACCCGCAGATCGGGAGCATCCCGCAGAACCAGCAGTGAGCCACCGCCGATGAGGACGCCAATACCGGTAGCAGCCAGAAAATACGGCCAGTCGCTCTCGCCGTAGGCCAAAGAAACCAGAGCCGGCAATACCAGACAAGCCGATGTTACCAGCAGCAGAAAGCTGAGAACCTTGATGACGGAGCGATAATTCAACGTTGATCACCTGAGAAAAAGTCTTCCACAGCCGTGACTCCTTCAGATAGGGCAAAGACGACAACTTCATCACCAACGGCGAGCACGGTATCACCGCGGGGTGTCAACACCCTGCCTCGTTTAAGAACCGCGCCCAGAACCGCGTGATGGGGAAAATTGAGTTTGGACAGTGACCGCCCCAGCCAGGAACATCCCTGCTGCACACGCAACTGAAGGATTTCGGACCCACTGTAACCCAGACTTTCGGAGCTGATGACGGCCCCTCTTTTGACAAAGCGGGCAATCCAGGCCGAAGTGGAAAGGCGGGGCGAAATGACGGAATCCACACCCAACAGAGGCAGAAGGGGAATATAGTCGGGTCGGTTTACCAGACAGACGGTTTTGCCCGCACCATGGTAATGAGCCAGCAGGCAGGCCATGGTATTGGTCTCTTCGTCATTGCTCACCGAGACGAAGCCATCCATATCGGCCACACCTTCACTCTCCAGCAAATCGGCATCGGTGCCTTCACCGTGCAGCACCAAGGCTCCTTTCAAAAGCTCACTGGCCCGACGGCATTTTTCTTCGTTGCGGTCGATAAGCTTGACCTTGACTCCGGCGGACACCAGATCCCGGGTTAATTCGCGGCCCATGGCATTGGCGCCCACAATCATCACTTTGGAAAGCTTGCGACCAGGGGCTCGGAAATGAATGAGGCTCTTGTTCACCACACTGCGGGGCCCGGCCAAATACACCAGATCTTCGGCCTGGATGATGGTATCGCCGTTGGGAATGAGTGTTTCTTCGCCACGGACGATGGTGATCACCAAGGCGATATTCTCCCCCAAGCGGCCGTGCAACTGGGCCAGGCTCTGGCCATCAACTTCAGAATTGGCCTCCACCCGAGAACCCACCACGCGAACCTTGCCGCCGGCAAATTCATGGACTTCGGCCGCTTCGGTCTGGAAAAGCAGTTTGCGAATGGCATGAGCGGCCTCGTGATCGGGATTGATGGCCAAATCAATGCCATCGAGCACCAGCCGGTGGTCCACGTAATAATCTTCCTGCCTCACCCGGGCCACTTTGACCTTGGCACCCAGGGCGTGAGCCGTCTGGCAGGCGATGATGTTGATCTCGTCCCGATCGGTGACCGCTGCGAAAAGGTCACAATCGCGCATGCCGATTTTACTCAGAACGTGCGGATTGACGCCACTGCCCACCACCAGACTGCAATCCAGATTTTCGGCGGTGGTGTTGGCAATGTCCGCGTCGCGTTCCACCAGGATCACATCGTGTTCCCGACGGCTGATGGTTCTGGCCAAATCAAAGCCTACGGATCCGGCTCCCACTATGACGATTTTCAATTCACTTCTCCCGCAAAGGAATTCAACACATCCAGAACCCGATGCACATCAGCATCGCTGGTGTCCAGATTGGGGATGAGCCTGACCCGGCCGGGACCGAACCCCACCGCCAGCACACCACTGTTTTTAAGGTGCTGCAACAGGAGCTGATCGTTGCCGGCTCCAGCCACATCCATGATCACGATGTTGGTCTCCACCGGATGATTGACCCTCAGAGCCTCATGGTCAAGCCCTGTCGCCAGCAGATTGGCCTGCTGATGGTCCTGCTCCAGCCGCTCAAGGTGGTGATCCAGGGCAAAAAGGCAAGCTTCAGCCAGGATTCCCGCCTGCCGCATCCCTCCTCCCAGCATTTTCCTGAAGCGATGAGCCCGCACGATGGTTTCCGAATCTCCCGCCAAAATTGACCCCACCGGTGCACCCAAAGCTTTGGAAAAGCAGACAGTGACAGTATCAACTGGCTGGCACAACTCAGATAGAGACATTCCGGTGGCAATGTGGGCATGCCAGAGCCGGGCACCGTCCAAATGCACCCG
>JAUUYW010000548.1 GCA_030590265.1 Candidatus Krumholzibacteriia bacterium | reverse complement strand
CCCGTCCACCCCCACAGTTGCCATCTCACCCCCCGTGGTTTACCCTTCCCAAAACCACTTTTACACCATTCCAGGCCATGGCACCCAATCCGGAGTCAATCTTGACCAGTTCCAACCAACCAAACACCAACAACCCTTCTTCCAGCACCCTGGACCGAAAACCAGTCCGCATAGACCCACGCGTCCCCTGGCTGGCCAACACCAGACGCATGCTCTCACCAATGAGCGGCGTAACTGACCGCCCTTTCCGGGACATCTGCCGCCCTTTCGGCGTGGACATGGGATTCTGTGAATTCGCCTCCGCCTCCGGCCTCATGTTTGACAGCGAAGCTACCTGGCAGCTGGTCGATACCGATGGGGAAGAAGGCCGCGTCGGCATCCAGATTTTTGGTTCCGACCCTGAACACATGGCCACCGCCGCCCGGCTGCTCAACAAAAAACACATGGACGTTTTGGACATCAACTTTGGTTGTCCGGCCAAGAAAGTCGTCAAAAAATGTGGCGGCAGTGCTCTGCTGGCTGACTTGCCTTTGTTGGAAAAAATCCTGCGCGCGGTCATCGATTCCAGCGAGGCTCCGGTCACGGCAAAAATTCGCACTGGTTGGGATGAAGCCTCGGTCAATTACCAGGAAGTTGGACTTCTGCTGCAGGAGGCGGGTTTACCCTGGGTCACCATGCACGGTCGCACCAAGGCCCAGAAATACCAGGGCGAAGCCAACTGGGATCACATCGCCAAGCTGGTGGAAACTCTGGATATTCCGGTCATCGGCAACGGAGATGTGGTTGATGGGGAGTCCTACCGAAGCATGGTGCAGCACACGCGCTGCCACGGTGTTATGATTGGTAGGGGAGCCATCGGGCACCCCTGGATTTTTGAACAGATGCGGGCCGTGGACGAAAATCTGCCCGACCCGGTGATCGATTTCAGTGAGATGTGCCAGGTGACCATCCAGCACGTCCTGGGTGAAGTGGCTTTGCGAGGACCGAGAACCGGCTGCTATGTGGTGCGCAAACACATTGCCAAGTGTTTCAAGAACTATCCCGGTGCCGCCTATTTGCGAAAACGGCTCTTTAACACCGAAGATGCCGATGAAATGATTGCCATCCTGAACGAAGCTGCTGCAGCGGGCGATCCCAGGGTGGGGTCCTCAACAACTGATTCTGATGGGGAACCGAAATGATGCGAAAAAGAATAATGACAGTGTCCCTGGTGATTCTTGTTTTGGCTGTCGGCTGCTCAAAGCAGGTGTCAAACCAGGGAACCAGCACTGATCCGGACGGCCAGGGTCATTCTCTTGAGCACACCGTGGCCGAAGGTGAAACTCTGCGCCAAATTGCGGACAATTATTATGGTGACCCCGAGCTTGCCGACCTGATCTCCACCCGCAACGGCATCAGCGATCCCGATCGTATTGTACCGGGCTCGGTGTTGGTCCTGGATTTTGACGACAGCCAGTGGCAAGGAGCCAACCGTCGCTCGGTGGCTCTGCAAGCCTACAACAGGGGTGTTGATCTGATGGCCCAGGATCGCCTGGCCGAGTCGGAAAAACAATTCAAACTGGCCCTGAAAACCGCGCCCGATTTGCAGTCTGCCAGTTACAACCTGGCTCTGGTACTCTCCCGCCGGGGAAAGAACAGCGAGGCTTTGCTGCTGCTTGAAAAACTCACCACTGCCCGACCGGAAGATACCGATTTTCATTTTGCCCAGGGGCATTGCCTGTTTCAGCTGGCCCGTTTCGCCGAAGCGGCCACTCAATTTGAAGCGGTCCTGGACCTTGATGACAAGCACAAACGGGCTGTTTTTGGTTTGGCCAGAAGCCTGCAGGAGGATGGGCAAAATGACAAGGCCATGAGAGCCTGGAATCGGT
>JAUUYW010000368.1 GCA_030590265.1 Candidatus Krumholzibacteriia bacterium | reverse complement strand
CGGGTGGCCCGTTCGTTCAGCGTCTGGATGTCTTCCATGACGTGGGTGAACTTGTAGGGGCCGGTGTCGATCTTGTCCTTGGCCAGGGCGTAGAACATGAAGGCGTCATCGGGGTCGGGGCTGTGGCCGAGGGTCAGTTCGATCTTCCCGGACATGGGATCTCCTTATCTAGGGCACCGCATGGGGCGGTCCAACAGGGATGAGCAATCAGGATTGGCGCCTTCTGCGGGCTGCCAAAACAATAATGATGATCAAAATAGGCGTAAAGGCCACAAAGGGGAAGCCGTTGTCTTCATCTTCTTCCTTATTTGTGGATTCTTCAGTGCTTTTGTCTTCCTGGTCAGTGTTTTGGGTGAACAATTCTTCTTCTTGGCCCGTGCCTGAAAGAGTGGCCATGCGGAAGGTGAAAGACTCTTCGGCAGCCACTTCGGGCCCCTTGTAGCGCAAATGTCCGGTCTCGCCGGAAATATCCGTCGGCACCAGATCGAAGGCCTGAATATCCAGATTGACCGGACTGGCCATGAGGCTCCAGCTGCGGATGGGTACGTTGGCCCCAACCGCAATGGTCATTCCTTCAGACCATTCCACTGTTGTTTTCAACCGCATTGGGTTGCGTCCTGTGGTCAAAGGCACCGCCAGGTGCGCGCGGCCACCCGGCAGGCTGGTGATTTCCAGTTCTTCAGGTTCGGGGCCATTTCCGTAACTCAATGTGGCACTGCGAGCTCCGGCTGGCAGAATAAGAGACACCCTTGGCTCACCAACAATAGAGACCTGGGGCCGGGCACTGTTTTCAACTTGGATCAGGTATTCCATTTCAAGCAGGCTCTGGGTTTTTCGCATCAATAGGTTCAAACCAACAATAGTCACATCATCCAGACCGCTGGCAGTGTCGAAAACATGAAGCTTGACTGGCTTTTCCTTGAGATCCCGACCACGCAAACTCCAATAGTAGGGCACACCCTGCCGCCAGGCCGTCATGATGTACTTGCCGCGATCCTTGATGGGGGCACCTGGCACCTCAAAAAGGGACCCTGAGGGCTCAATATCAAAAATGGGTTCCAAACGGATGGATGAGTATTGCATCAACAGCCGGGAGATGGTGCCCGACTGGCCAGTGGTGGCGTTGATGACCTCGAATTCCAGATCCACCGGATCGCCGGTGATAGATTGTGCGGCCACCAGACCAGTGCCCAATACCATGAGCAGCAAGGCCAACAGGAATTTTACTGGGGTTTGGCATTTGTTCAATTCAAGGAATGGCATGATTCTCCTTTAACCGGTTTCCGGTGCCTGCTTGAGTTCCCGGGCATCTTCCAGTAGATTCTCAAAAGATTATATAGGAGATTCGTGTCTATTCAACCTCCCGGAGGGGAATCCATGAACTATCGCTCCCTGGAACGAGGCAAGACCATCTCAGTTGTGCTCGTGGCGGCTCTGTTGGCCAGTCTGGGACTTGGCCCCAATGTTTTTGCCGCGGTTACCCATGCGCAGGGTGTTTGGGAGACCTGGACCTCGGAAAGCTACTTCATGACCCCGCGGGAGAGTTTTCAGCTGCGGACTTTCTACGAGGACATGCCTACCCGCCGCTGGCTTCTGGTGGTCGATGGTGGGGACGAGAACTGCGATTTGAGTGTACTGAGGGTCAAAGGCGAAGAACTGCTGTACTACAAAATCGATGAGAGCAGGCATGAAGTCTCCATTCCCTGGGGTGAGGGTGAGGAGCTGATCATGGTTCTGACCAATCGGAACAATGAGGGTGCTTTCGTGGTGAGTTTGATGGGGCCGCCCAGGGAGCAGAATCTGGCTTCGTACAGTTATTCGGTGAACAGGGCTTTGGAAGCCTACGCCACCGGGCAGCGTTTGAAAGCCCAGGATCTTTGCCGGAAAGCCCTGCTGGAAAATCCTGACGATGGGGTAGCCAAAGTTTTGCTGGCCGGTTTCATGCGTGAGAGCAATCATCTTGATGAAGCCGAGGTCATGATCCAGGATGCCATGAAAAATCCGCTTCCCCCGGATATGAGGGTTTTGGCCAAGGAGCTGGAGAGAGAGCTGAAGACCTTGCAGGCGCCTTTGCCCAAGACCATTGTCGAAGGTCTGGCCAAGGCCGAATCGGCCCTTGTTGAGGACCGTCCACAAGAGGCCCTGGAAGTTTGCGATGATTTGCTTAATGGCGAGCAACAATTTTCAGGACCCTCGCGTGCCCAGCTGCATATTCTGCGTGGCCGAGCGCTGGAAGCCCTCGACAGGAACTTTGAAGCGGTGGATGCCTATACCCAGGCCTTGAACTTCAACCGGTCCAAGTCAGCCCAGGCCCTGGCATATTACCACATGGGGAATTTGTTTTTGAAGATGGACAACCTGGTTCAGGCAGAGGGTGCTTTCACCATTGCCATCAAATTTGGTCTGCCCACGGGCTTGGATGTCCAGGCCAGGGAAAGCCTGCAGCTGGTGGATGACAGGCGCACGCGTGATCGCTGATTTTGTTTGAAGATTCACATCTGCCGGTGCCGAGCCGGCCAACAGAAAGTATGGTTTTGAATTACCGCTCCGAGTGCCTTCATTTTCGTGGTCACATCCCTTGTGCTCCTCATAAAAGCAGTGGTGTGCACTGTGATGGTTGCCTGGATTTTGTGGAACGCCAAGGACGCATCCTGCTGATCAAGCTGGGAGCGGCGGGGGATGTCATCCGCACCACGCCTCTTCTGGACCCTCTTATGAAACAGTATCCGCACCATGCCTTAACCTGGGTATCGGATTTTCCCCAGTTGGTGCCGGACCTGGTGCCCGATCGCCTGGCCATGACTCCCGAAAACCTGCTATGGTTGCGCCAGACTCATTTTGATCTGGTGATCAATCTGGACAAGGATCGCCAGGCCTGTGCCTTGGCAGCCGAGGTGAATTGCGATCAGAGGATTGGTTTCACTCTGGGTCAAGATGGATTGTGCCGTCCGGTGGTTGAAGGTGTTTCCAAAGCCATGGCCAAGGCGGCCCATGAGAAATTCCTGACCGGTCTCTTTGATGATGTGAATCAAGCCTGCACCCTGACTTACCCAGAGGAAATTTTCAACATCTGCGGGTATGAATTCCAGGGCCAGCAGTACGTTCTGGATCGGCCGGTGCCGACGCCCAATTTTGATCTGCCGGAGCAGGGCACCATCATCGGCTTGAACACCGGGGCGGGTGGTCGCTGGACCAGCCGGCTGTGGCCGGAACTCTATTGGGAAGAGCTGGCCGTCAAATTGAAGAAAGCCGGTTATGAGGTGTTGCTGTTGGGTGGTCCTCAGGAAGATGCCAAGAACAAGCGTCTGGCCCATGCGGCCAAGGTTCTTTATCTCGGCCACTATGATCTGCCCACCTTTATTGGACTGATGGATCGTTGCGAACTGGTGATCACGGCTGTGACCATGGCCATGCATATCGCTTTGGGATTGGGCAAAAAGCTGGTGCTCTTCAACAACATTTTCAACCCCCACGAGTTTGAACTCTATGGCCGAGGAGTGCTGTTGCAGCCGGTTCAGGAATGCACTTGTTTTTTCCAGCCCCGTTGCCTCAACGAACACTTCTGCATGGAGACCCTGGAGCCTGATGCAGTGCTCAATGCGGTGAATGATTTGCTGGTGCAGAAATGAGACTGGCCTTCCTGGGCCCGGCGCCCCCTTTTCGCGGGGGCATCGTCACTTATTACGCCATGCTGTCGCGGGTTTTGCAGGGCCGTGGGCACTCGGTGTTCTGGTCTTCGTTCCGCAAACAGTATCCCGGTT
>JAUUYW010000332.1 GCA_030590265.1 Candidatus Krumholzibacteriia bacterium | reverse complement strand
CGTGCGAACCTTCATCGATAAAACCAAAGAACAGGCCATTGCCGATGGCTTCGTGGAAACCTTGCTGGGCCGGCGTCGGTTGCTTCCGGAAATCACTTCGGACAATCCGCGAATTCGCAGTTTTCAGGAACGGGTTGCTGTCAATACTCCCATTCAGGGAACCGCAGCGGATCTGATCAAGCTGGCCATGATCCGCATCCAGAAAAATCTGGAAGAGGCTGACCTGGGTGCCTTGCTGTTATTGCAAGTGCACGATGAATTGGTGCTTGAAATACCTCGCGAGCACCTGGATGAAGTTTCCTCCATTGTCCGGGAGGGTATGCAGGGGGCTTTGGATCTGGATGTCCCCTTGTTGGTTGATATGCACCAGGGTGTCAACTGGTCGGAGGCCCATGGATGAAAATCTGGGTGGTGACGGGGCCCATTGGGGCTGGAAAATCATCGGTGTCCCGTTTGCTGGCCGAACATGGGGCAGTTATTGTTGACGCCGATCGATTGGGCCATGAAGTGCTGGAAGATCCCGTTATCATTGAAGCAGTGGCCCGGGAGTTTGGTTCTCCGTTTGTCCAGAAAGACGGTCAGCAACCCGATCAGGATGCGGTGGTTGATCGTGCCCAACTGGGTGCTCTGGTTTTTGCCGATGAGCAGGCTATGAAACGCCTCAACGCCCTGACTCATCCGCCTTTGGTTGCCTTGGCCAAATCCCGACTCCAAAATCTTTCCCGCCAGGGCCAGCATAAGCTTGCCGTACTGGAGGCCGCCGTGTATTTTTTGTGGCCGCCGGTGGATGTGGTGGATCTGGTGATCTCCGTGGTGGCAAATGAGGATGTCCGCCGGCATCGATTGATGAACGACCGCGGTCTCAATGCTCAACAGGTCCAGGATCGAATGGATTCCCAGCGAGCCTTGGAGGCTTTTTGGCCCAAGGCTGATGTGGTCCTGGAGAACAACGACACTCTTGACGCCTTGCAGCAGTCAGTTGAAGATTTGTTGAAGAGTAAAAACCTATAAAGCCCCTGTGGACGGGCAAGGAGCAACGTAACGTGAAGGAATGGTTGGAACGCATATCAGAAGCCAGTGTTCGTCTGGAAGCCCTCAAGGAGGGTCTTTGACTACGCTACTCTGTGCATGGAGCTTAAGGGGTTGGAAGACAAACAAACCGAACCCGAGTTCTGGAGTGACCAGGAGAGTGCCACCCGCATTTTGCGGAAAGCCCAAACGCTCAAGCAATGGATCGTACCTTTAGGTGAGGCGGGGGATCAAATTGAGGAGCTGGAGCTGCTGGCTGAAATGGCCCAGGAGGAACACGACCCTGAAACCGAAGCCGAGGTGAAAGAAGGCGTTTCGGCTCTGGAAAAACATCTTGAAAAGCTGGACTTCCAGTTCCTGCTCAGTGGCGAAGACGACAGCCGCGGTGCTGTTGTGGAAATTCATCCCGGAGCCGGCGGCACCGAAAGCCAGGACTGGGCCCAGATGCTCTTGCGCATGTACACCCGATATTTTGAACGCTCGGACTTCAAGTTCAAAACCCTGGATCTGCAATCAGGTGATGAAGCCGGCATCAAGAGCGCCGTTCTGGAAGTGGATGCCGCCTTTGCCTACGGCTACCTCAAAAGTGAATCCGGAGTTCATCGTCTGGTGCGCATCAGTCCTTTTGATTCCCAGAGTCGTCGGCATACTTCATTCGCTTCGGTCTTTGTCTACCCTTTGGTGGATGATGATGTTGAAGTGGAAATCGACATGAATGAAGTTCGGGTCGACACTTACCGCGCCCAGGGTGCGGGGGGCCAGCACGTGAACAAAACCGACAGTGCCGTGCGCCTGACCCACGAACCCAGCGGCATCGTCGTGCAGTGCCAAAGCGAACGCAGCCAACTGCGCAACCGCGAAAGCGCCATGACCATGCTGCGGGCCAAACTCTACATGAAGATCATGGAAGAAAAACAAGCGGAACGCGATGTCATTGAAGCGGAAAAAATGGAAAATGCCTGGGGCAGCCAGATTCGCTCTTATGTATTGCAGCCCTACACCAAGGTCAAGGATCATCGCACCAACCACGAAACAGGCAACTCCACTGCCGTCCTGGACGGCGATCTTGAGGGATTCACCGACGCCTATTTGCGTTGGATGGGCGCCCGCTCACGTTGATCAGCTGACTGATAAGCAAGTTGTACAGAAACCAACAGTTATTTGACTTCGCCAACCAGGAGAAAAGTTGTGGCCAGCACGGAAAACAATGAAAACCAGCAGGAAAGTCCCCACCGCCTGATCGAAGGTCGTCTGGAAAAGATGGCTGAGCTGGGCGAAAAGGTTGAGCTGTATCCCTACAGTTATGACCGCACCCACAACAGTGTGCAGGCCCGGGCCGATGAATCTCAGTTGGTGGAATCCGAAACCAAAGTTCGTTTCCCCGGTCGGATCATGGCCAAACGGGGCACCGGCAAAACCCTCTTCGTTCCCATCAGCGATGAATGGGGCACCTTGCAGGCTTATTTCCGCAAGGACGATCTGGGGGAAGAGCGTTTTGATCAGGTCAAGCGACTGATCGACATCGGCGACTGGATCGGAGTCGAAGGCACTCTCTTTCGCACTCGCACCGATGAGCTCACCGTAAAGGTGGAGGATTTCACCTTCCTGGCCAAGGCCATCCGCCCCTTGCCGGAAAAATTCCACGACATGAGTCTGGAGAACAAAAGCCGGCGGCGTCATTTGGATCTGGCCATGAATCTGGAGAGCCGCGAACGCTTCAAGCTGCGCAGCGCCATCATCACCGACATCCGTGGCTTTTTCAGTGACGAAGAGTACCTTGAGGTGGAAACGCCGGTGTTGCAGCCTTTGTATGGTGGCGCCACCGCCCGGCCTTTCGTGACTCATCACAACGCTCTGGATATGACTCTGTACATGCGCATTGCCGATGAGCTGTACCTCAAGCGTTTGATTGTCGGGGGTTTCGAAAGAGTCTACGAAATTGCCAAGGATTTTCGCAACGAGGGTATGGATCGCACCCACAATCCCGAATTCACCATGCTCGAATGTTATGCGGCCTACTGGGATTACCATGACATGATGGACTTGACCGAGCGTTTGATCCGCCGGTTGGCCATCACTTTTGGCAACGAAGGCAAGCTGACCTATGGTGATTTGGAGATGGATTTCAACCAACCTTTCGCCCGTCTTCGCTTCATGGATGCCCTTGAGGAGAAAACCGGCCAGGATTTGATGACCCTTTCTGATGATGAAGTTGCCGCGGTTGCCAAGAGCAAAGGCATCACCCTGAAAAAGACCATGGGCCGGGATAAAATCCTGGATGAACTTTTCAGTGAGCTGGTGGAGCCGGATCTTATTCAACCTACTTTTGTGATGGATCATCCCAAAGAGCTCTCGCCTTTGGCCAAAGCCCATCGGGAGTCCGATGGCCTGGTGGAACGGTTCGAACTCTTTGTGGCCGGTTTTGAGCTGGCCAACAGCTTCAGCGAGTTGAACGACCCTCGCGAACAGCGCAGTCGTTTCATGGACCAGAAGGCCCTGATCGAAGCGGGGGATGACGAAGCTCAACCCATTGATGAAGATTTCCTGCAGGCCATGGAGCAGGGCATGCCACCGACCGGAGGCATGGGCATGGGTATCGATCGGCTGGTGATGCTGCTGACGGACAGCAACAACATTCGTGACATTTTGCTTTTCCCCCACATGCGACCTGAAGGTGGGCAATAATAGGATGGAATTTGCCTATTACATTGCGCGCCGGTATTTGCGCAGTCGAAATCGCAGCGGATTTCTCAACCGAAGCAGCATTTTGGCCATCATCGGCATCACCATCGGAGTGGCGGTGCTGCACATTGTGCTGGCGGTGATGAACGGTTTTGAAGCCGAAATGCGCCGTACCTTTGTGGAAAATATGCCCATGGTGACTGTGCACAGCACAGCTCCCGAAGGATTTACCAATCTGGGGGCGTTGATGGATCTGGTGGGAGAAGATCCGGATGTCCTGGGGGTGGCGCCCTTTATCCGCAAGGAAGCCATTGTCACCGGTGGCCAACGCTTCGGCGATACCCGCAACAAGGGAGCGGTGATATGGGGGATTGAACCTGATCTGGTTGATTCGGTGCAACCCCTGAGCAAATATCTGATTCCAGCCCCGCAAATCCTGGCCGGTCTGACAGGTGGCCGGGTTCCGCGGGTGATTCTGGGCAGTGCTT
>JAUUYW010000223.1 GCA_030590265.1 Candidatus Krumholzibacteriia bacterium | reverse complement strand
GTGTACCGGCCGTTGCTATCCTGGTTCCTGTTCTAGATGACGAGAGAGAAATAATTTCATTCGTGGGCGGAGTTTTTCATCTCGCCCACCTGGCCTGGTTGGTTGAGGATTTCAGTTTTGGAATGGATCACAGCTGCATTTTTCTGCTTGATCGAACTGGCTCTCCTGTTGTTGAGAGTTGCAATTTCAAGCATGATCTTTCAAGCACTCTGGACACCCCATTTGTGAAGGGGTTCTTGTCGAATATCAGGCCCGAAAAATCATCGGATGGGCTTCCTTATGCTACTGAAGTTGTGTCTCCTGCAGCTGCAGAGGGTCGGAATGTTGTCTTTCTTTCGCGGCTGGAATGTAGCTGGGTTATCGGCCTGGAATCCAGTCTGGACAGTGTTTCCAGCCAATTTCAAGAATCTGTTTGGCGCACTGTTGGCTTGATTGCTCTGCTCTTGTTGATTGTCGGCGGCTCCACAATTTTAACGGCCTGGAATATTGGATTGCGTTGGCAGGTGGCCCACGGTGAACTTCAGTCTTCCCATGATCGTTTGGAAAAGGATATCGAAGAACGTACCAAACAACTAGCTATCGATGTTGCAGCCCATGAAAAAACCGCGGTGGCTTTGCTGGAACGGGAAAATCTTTTCGATGCCATCATGAATCAAGCGGTTGAAGGCATCACCGTGGCCGACACCGATGGAAAGTATACTTTCGTCAACCCTGCCTTCTGTGAAATGATTGGGTATTCCCAGGATGAGCTTTTGCAGATGACTGTTTTTGATGTGAAGGCAAAATCCCAGGACATCTCCTCATTTGACGAGTCTAAGACCATCAAGGAAGGTGTTCCTTTTGAGGTTGTTCTGGAACGCAAGGACGGGTCCGAATTCCCTTCGGAAGTTTTGGGAAAGATGATAAAAGTTGGGGAACGAGAGGTGGTTCTGGGCACTGTTCGGGATATTACCGAACGATTGCGACATGACGAAGAAAAATTGATTCTCGAAAGGCAAATGCTGCATGCCCAAAAGCTTGAAAGCCTGGGAATCCTTGCTGGTGGCATTGCCCATGATTTCAACAACCTGCTGATGGCCATCCTGGGTAATGCCGATCTGGCTCTGGCCGGTTTGTCTGCCATGTCTCCGGCTCGGGAAAACCTGCGTGAAATCGAGAGGGCTTCCCGACGGGCTGCCGAACTTTCCCGCCAAATGCTTGCCTACTCGGGCAAAGGGCGGTTTGTGGTGGAGCCCATCGCCCTAGGGGAGTTGGTAGGAGAGATCGCCCATCTGCTGGAGGTCTCCATCTCCAAAAAAGTTGTTCTCAAATACAATTTTGCTAAAAATTTGCCCTCTTTTGATGGGGATGTTACCCAGATCCGCCAAATTGTCCTGAATCTCATTACCAATGCCTCGGAAGCCATCGGTGACGAAAGTGGGATTGTGGCTTTGTCCACAGGTGCTATTGATTGTGACCGTGACTACCTGGACAGTGCCAACACAACTTTAAGCTCCGGTAATGATGAACCGCTAGAGGAAGGCATCTATTCCTATCTTGAGGTAGCCGATACTGGTTGCGGCATGGATGAGGAGACCATCGAAAAGATTTTTGATCCCTTCTTCACTACCAAGTTCACCGGCCGCGGCTTGGGAATGTCGGCGGTTCAGGGTATTGTTCGTGGTCATCGTGGGGCAATTCGGGTTTATAGTGAGGTTGGCAAAGGTTCCACTTTCAAGATCCTTTTCCGGGCCAACGAACTGCCTGATGGTGAAACTGAACTTGTTTTAAACAGCAGTGATATCAGCGAAGAGGCTGCGATTCCTGTTTTCTCGGGAACCGTCCTGATTGCGGATGATGAGGAGACGGTTTGTTCGGTGGGCAAACAAATGCTGGAGCGAATCGGGTTCGATGTTCTGACTGCCGCCGATGGCAGGGAGGCGCTGGATATATTCACTCGAAAGGCAAATGATATCACCTGTGTGCTTTTGGATTTGACAATGCCCCTCATGGATGGCGAGCAGACCTTTCACGAGATGCGTCGTATTCAACCCGATGTCACGGTTGTGCTTTGCAGTGGATACAATGAAGTGGATGCGACTGAGCGATTCTCGGGACAAGGGTTGGCTGGCTTTATCCAGAAGCCCTACACTCTGGCAATATTGAGAGAAAAGCTGGCTGAGGTTTTGGTGGAAGATTAGCAAATCCTATCTTTAAAAAATAAATGTGAATAAAATCCCACTCCAGGCGTCTACACTTCTGAAGCCCGAGTTCAATTGGTGAATACCCACTCCAGGTGCGCAAAAATGACCCTTCGAAAAACCCCGGACCAAATATTTGTTGATCTCGTTGATGCGTATCTCGACCGGGTTTACCGCTACCTAAGCAACCTGACCAGGGATGAAGACGTTGCTCGTGATCTCTGCCATGAAACCTTCCTGCGTTTGCGCAAACAGGTGGATCAAAGTACCGAAATCACCGAGGCCTACGTTTTTACGACCGCCCGGAACACGGCGCTTTCCAAATGGCGAAGCGAAAAACGCGAAGAGAGCAAGCGGGAGGCTTGGGGACTGGAATGCAAGACCCACGCCGAAGCTTCTTCTTCCGCAGAAACCAATGAATTGAGACTGGCCCTCCAGACGGCTCTCGGACACTTGTCCGAAGATCAGCGCTCGGTGTTTCTACTTTCAGAGGTTGAAGGATTGAAATACGAGCAGATCGCCGAAATACTGGGAATTAGTGCCGGCACCGTCGCTTCGAGGAAATTTAACGCCAACCGTGTTCTGCGCGGTGAACTGAAGAGGATGGGCCATGAATTGCAATGAATTCCAAGAGGTTATGAGCCGGTGGGTCGATGGTGAACCCGATTCCCAAACCCGCAAGGCAGTCAGTTTGCACCTGGCGGGCTGCCCTGATTGTCTCCAGCTGATCAGCCAGGACAAATTTTGGGACGATGCTGTTGTTTCCTTGCTGAACCGTGAGGCACCGGCCGATTTGCGGGCGGAGATTTTGGGTGATCTGTCAAATCAATCAGAGCTTTCTGAACTCGGCTGGAAAAAGAAATTAAAACTAATGGCCTGGGGTGCCAGACGAAAAAACATGAGTTTGCGTCAGTGGTTGGAGACAGCGGCCATCGTTGTGGGAATCCTCTGGCTACTGCCTCTCATATTAAAATTGTGGTCCGGGTCAAACTAACTGCACGTTCGGACTTATTATCTTTGCATTGCCTAGGGATTTGCTGTTTAATCCACTCACCAATCAAATTTTTCAGCCTGTCCAACTGACGGGAGAGTGATGTCCATCATGAGAAAAGGAACACCTGGGTTATGGGTGTGGTGCCTTGTAGCAGGTTTTGCCCTGTGGGTCGGCGGATGTTCCGTGGGGCCCGACTATGAAGAACCAGTCTACGAGGGTCCCGATGCCTGGCAGAATGCCGCCGCGGCCGATATCCAGGACGAGGCACCGGTGATCAAACAGTGGTGGTCCGCATTCGAGGACCCCATGCTTGACAGCCTGATTGTCAAAGCCGAGGTGTCGAATCTGGACCTGGACATGGCAGTCAGCCGCATACGCGAGGCTCGAGCCTATCACCAGATAGCCGGTGGCGAATATTGGCCTCAGGTGGGCACTGGTGGCAATTGGGTTCGTTCAGAAATCCCCGATTATTATGCCCCTGGTGGCGATAATCCAGCCTCCAATTGGGAGTTTGGTTTGGCCGCCAGTTGGGAAATCGATGTGTGGGGCAAAAACCGTCGGGCTCGTCAATCAACCGGGGCTGCGGTGGAATCATCCATCGAAGATTACCGTGATGTGCTGGTCTCCCTTTATGCTGATGTGGCCTTGGCTTATATAGACATTCGAACTCTGCAGCTGCGTATTGATTTTGCCATGAGCAACCGGCAAAGCCAGAAGGAAACCCTGGATGTTGTAACTGCCAGGGAGGATGCTGGGTTGGTTCCTTTGCTGGATGTAACACAGGCCCGTAGTAATTTGGCCAACACTGAAGCAGCTATTCCCATTTTGGAAATTTCCCTGGAAGCGGCCTTGAACAGGTTGGCGATTTTGTTGGGACAGGCACCGGGGACCCTGGATGCGGAATTAAAAATTCACAGCGGATTGCCCAAACCCAGCACTGATTTGACCATGGCTTTACCCGCGGAATTGTTGCGCCGGCGCCCGGATGTGCGGCGCAGTGAGCGCGACCTGGCTTCCCAGTCGGCTCGTATCGGTGTGGCTACCGCGGAGCTTTATCCGAGTTTTTCCCTAGGTGGGTCTTTGGCTTTGAAAGCACCCGATTTTGGTGATCTCGGCGAAAGCGCTGCCTTTGGTTGGTCCTTTGGCCCGGAGCTGAAATGGAATCTGTTCACCGGAGGAAAGATTCGTGGCCAGATCAAGGTAGAGGAAGCTCGCACCGAGCAGTTGTTGGCAGCCTATGAACTCACCGTTCTGGGAGCTCTGGCTGAAGTTGAAAACACCCTGGTGGGCCTCCGCCTGGAAGAAAAGCGCCGGGAGTTGTTGAAAGTTGCAGCCGAATCTGCTCAACAGTCGGTGGTGTTGGTTGAAACCCAGTACGTTTCGGGTTTGACAGATTTTCAGAATTACCTGGATTCTCAACGTGTTCTTCTGGATCAGCAGGACAAGTTGGCCACATCCAAAGGTAAGGTCCTTGCCAACTTGATCAATTTGAATCGGGCCCTCGGTGGGGGATGGTCTTTGGATGATCTAGACCCTGATTTACCCGAAGAGCCACAGGAAACCGCCATGTCCGAAGAGGAAGGTCGATGATGCATCAGTATATTAACAGGGGAATTCAGCATCGCTCAGGGCTGATTCTCATTCTTCTGGTTTTGCTTCTGAACGTGGCTTCCTGCGGCAAGGAGGAAGCTCCCGCACGCCAGGCTCCGCCAGTGACGGTGGCCAAACCAGTGGTGGGCACGGTGGCTGAATTTGCCGTCTATACGGGATTCAGCAAAGCCTTTGAGACGGCTGATGTGGTGGCTCGTGTGGCCGGTTATCTGGAGACGGTGGATTTTGAAGTCAGCTCTTTGGTCAAAGCCGGAGACTTGCTTTTCACCATCGAGGATGAGCGTTATTTGGCTGCTCGGGATGTGGCAAAAGCCGGCCTGGCGTCGGCCAAGGCAGACCTTCTGCGTTCCGAAACGGAATTGACAAGGGTTGAGAAAGCCAGCGAAAGCAAGGCTGTCAGTGAGATGGATGTTGACCGGGCCAAGGCCGATCGGGATATGGCTGTGGCTGCTGTTGCTTCGGCTCGGGCCCAGCTGGCCGACGCGGAGTTGGATCTGAGTTACACAAGAGTTGTTTCGCCTATTGATGGTTTTGTCAGTCGCAACCTGGTGGATCGAGGAAATCTGGTAGGCGCCGAAGGCAACACCAATTTGACACGGGTCAACGCTGTTTCTCCAATATATGTCTATTTCCAAGCACCTGAATCCGCTGTGTTGGAGCACCTTGCCCAACGCAGGAAGGCTATGGGGGGTACCAAGGAAAAAGACCCCAAGGTTTTTGTCGCTTTGGCCAACGAGGAGGGTTTCCCCCACGAGGGAATCGTTGATTTCGTCGACAACCAGGTCAATGCCAACACCGGCACCATCGAATTGCGAGCACGTCTTGAAAATGCAGACAAGAGTCTCTTTCCTGGTCTCTTTGTCCGCGTCAAGATCACCGGTTCAGATATTCCGAATTCAGTGCTGATTCCTGAAACCGCAGTGGGGTCTGATCTGGGCGGAAAGTATGTTTTGGTTGTGGGTGAAAACGACATCGTCGAACAGATATACGTCAAACTGGGAGCCGCCCAGGGCGACGGTACTGTTCACATCAAGTCGGGCCTCGAAGGCCAGGAAACAATTATTGTCGATGGACTGATGTTTGCCCGACCGGGTTTGCCGGTCCAGCCCTTGACGGCTGAAGAATTCGAAGCCATGAAGAAAAAATCCCAGCAAGCGGCCAAAGGCTAAGCCAAGGAGATTCCGAGGATGTTCAGCCGAATTTTTATCG
>JAUUYW010000566.1 GCA_030590265.1 Candidatus Krumholzibacteriia bacterium | reverse complement strand
TGGAAACAATCCTGCGACGCAGACCGCAAAGACCGTCATGGTTTCTGCTGCCCGGGCTATGGGATTGCGCCAACCGGCCCTGAAGAGGTGCAGAATGGCGGAGATCAACGTGCCCGAGTGGGCGATTCCCACCCAGAAGACAAAGTTGATCAGATAGGTCCCCCAGGCCACCGGGTTGTTCTGGCCTCTCACCCCGATACCGACAAAAATCTGGTACGTCCAGCAGGCTGCACCAATCAGGACACCTAAAAGCAGCATCACCAGGATGCCCCAGTAGGTCCATTTCGGGGGCGTAAGCGTGTCCAGAATGGTTTGATCGATTTTTGCGTAGGTTAGCTGGGTCATATTTCCTGGATCACCTTTTTCAGATAGATCACAGCCGGTTTGGTATTGAGGTACCCCAGGGCTTGATAAGCACGGGGATTTTCGGTCAGTTTCCGAACATGGCTGGTTTTGTCCATCAGGTTCCCGAATACAAGGGCATTGGTCGGGCAGGTCTGTACACAGGCCGGCGCCACCTCACCATCCCGGATCAACCGGTTTTCATTTTTGGCGACATTATGGGCGGCTTTGATGCGCTGGATACAGAAGGAACATTTTTCCATGACACCCTTGCTGCGGACGGTGACATCCGGGTTGAGCTGGAGGTTCATGGGTTTGGGCCATTTCCAGGTAAACCAGTTGAACCGGCGCACCTTGTAAGGGCAGTTCTGAACGCAGTAGCGGGTTCCGATACAGCGGTTGTAAATCTGGTTGTTCAAGCCCTCCTTGGAATGGTGCGGGGCATACACCGGGCAGACCGACTCGCACGGGGCGTTGTCACAGTGCTGGCACATCATGGGCAGAAAGGTCACCCTTTCCATTTGATCGGAGGCATGGTAGCGCTCGACACTCATCCAGGCCATCTCACGGCCTTGCAGAATCCGCTTTTCTCCTACAATCCCGATATTGTTTTCAGCGTAACAGGCTGTAGAACAAGCGCCGCAGCCGATGCATTTGTCCAGATCCACCACCATTCCCCAGCGATAGGTATCGTGGTCATGAGGGGGGAAAACATCGCGTTTTGGGTCGTAACCTTCGGGCAGCGGGAGTGTGAGGGGAAAATTCCCCATGGTGAGGCCGGATCTGGGGGTTGATTTTTTGTTTTGCAATTCCGCCGTTGTGATGGAGAGAGCCAGCGTTCGCCCGTGCTGCGTCAGGCTGCCGGAAGTGCCGGCCAGTTTCATGGTACGGCCTGTTTTGCGGATTTTAATGTCGGTTGAATTGAAGTCGGTGCCGCCGGAATCCATGTGAGCCATTGGAGAAAGCAACTTAAGGGGGTTCAATCCTGACGTTTCAGTCTCGTTGCCAAAGGCCTGGTGACCCTGTCCGATGCTCATGGTCAGGAGCCCCGGCACCACCAGTTCGGACAGAACCACCGGTGCTTCCAGTTGGCCGAATTTGGATTCAATGCCAATGATATTTTCCTGCTCGATGTTGTCGGCACGGGCGGTTTCAGGATGCATGATCACTGGTGTCTGCCAGGAAATGCGGTATAGAGGATCCGGGGTTTCGCAGAGCCAGGGTCTGTTGGCACCCCGTCCATCAAAAAAGCGGATGGAGGGCGTGGCGGTAAATGTCAGTTCTGATGGTTTTGATTCAATCTGTCCGGCCAGGAGCGCTATGATGGCATCTGTCTCGGGG
>JAUUYW010000131.1 GCA_030590265.1 Candidatus Krumholzibacteriia bacterium | reverse complement strand
CCCTGGTGCGAAAACTGGATGATATCCGCCAGGCTCATCCCCAGGTGCAGTGGTCCTGGTGGCTGACCGAGTGGGGGGTGGATGTGCGTCTGGCGTCTGAACCCGGAAATGTTGAAGCCCGGGCTCAGTTGGCCCATACTGAGGAGCCGGTATCAGCTACACTGGGCCATCTGGTCTACAGTCGGCACATGGAAACCTTGCCGGAAGTCGTGCAGAGAATGATGATTGATCGCGGGTTGACCTTGTCCGTTGCCGAGAGTTGCACTGCTGGGATGATTGGTTCCCGACTGACCGACCTGGCGGGCTCATCGGCCTTCTTCAAGGGTGGGATTTTAGCCTACTCCAACGGAATCAAGCAAGAGTTGCTGGGCGTTCATTCTGATATTTTGGCAGAGTACGGAGCTGTTTCCAGGCCGGTGGTTCAGGCCATGGCCGAAGGTGCCAAACAACGGCTGGGGACCGACTATGCCCTGGCTGTCAGTGGAATCAGTGGACCTGATGGGGGAAGTGAAGACAAACCTGTGGGGACCACCTGGGTGGCGATAGCCGGACCGGGAAAAACATTCACTCAGGTTTACCGGTTCCCCGGGGATCGTCATCGGAACAGAATGCTGACCGTGGCTTCGGTTGTGGATTCCCTTCGTCGCAGTTTGGCCTTTGGGCCGGAGCAATCCCCATGGCGTGCTGGCGACTCCTGGTGCACTGCCAATGCAGGCCAGTCCTGAGTGTCCTCCTCTGGGATGAGTTTGGCGGCCCGTGTCAACGGTGTTTGACTCAAATCTGACCATGAGAATATTCATAAAAGCCGAAATCCAGCTCTAAACAGCTATTTTGAGTGTAATTTTCCCTTATGGGCAATAAAGGAATCAATTCTGCTGTGGATTCAGAGACGTTTCTCAGGAAAACTTTTTCGGTCTTTCCTTTGGTGGTATAACTCGGCTCTGCAAACCATGTTAGATCTTTTAGGTGTTCGGTTTCGTATTTTTACGAAAAAAAGGCGAACAATAGGGTTGCGCTGGCTTAGGTAGCTGTGCTATCTTGGCCCTCGAACAATGAAATTTGGGCCTTGCTCATGGTCGGATCAGGGCAGGATTTACCAGAGACGTCAAATCATCTAGAGGCGCTGCTGATAGGCAGTGACTCATAGTCAGCAACACAGTTCAGAGGGAAAAATCCCCCGGACGGATCCACAGGAGATGACAGGAATGGCCAAAAGTAAAACCGACGAAAAAGCCAAGGCTCTCGAACTGACCCGGGCCCAAATTGAAAAACAATTTGGCAAAGGTTCGATCATGCTTTTGGGTGACAACAAAATCTATGATGAGATCGACGCAGTCAGCACCGGCAGTTTGTCCCTCGATATAGCCCTGGGCCTCGGGGGCTTGCCCAGAGGGCGGGTTGTAGAGATCTATGGACCCGAAGGCAGTGGAAAAACCACCGTTGCCCTGTCGGTCATTGCCAACTGTCAGAAAGATGGGGGCACGGCCGCTTTCATCGATGCCGAGCACGCCATGGATCCGCTGTATGCCCGCAAACTGGGTGTGGATATTGACAATCTCCTGGTCAGCCAGCCAGACACCGGTGAGCAGGCCCTGGAAATCACCGAAATGCTCGTGCGCAGTGGTGCGGTCGACATGATTGTCATCGATTCGGTGGCCGCTTTGGTGCCTCGGGCTGAAATTGAAGGCGAAATGGGTGATACCCACGTTGGTTTGCAGGCCCGACTGATGAGTCAGGCTCTGCGCAAGCTCACCGGCGCCATTGCCAAGACCAATACCCTGGTCATGTTCACCAACCAGATTCGCATGAAAATCGGTGTCATGTTCGGCAATCCCGAGACAACCTCCGGTGGCAACGCCCTCAAATTTTACAGCTCCGTTCGCATGGATATTCGGCGCATCGGTGCCATCACCAGGGGTGAAGATGTTGTTGGCAACCAGGTGCGGGTCAAGGTGGTCAAAAACAAGGTTGCTGCCCCTTTCAAAAAGGCCGAATTCGATATTTTGTACAACGAAGGCATCAGCAAGGAAGGCGACTTGATCGATCTGGGTGTGGCCGGCAACATCATCCAGAAAAGTGGAGCCTGGTACAGCTTTGGTGAAGAACGTCTGGGACAGGGGCGTGAGAATGTGCGCATTTTCCTCAAAGAAAACATCGACCTGTACGAACAGATCAAGGTCCTGGTGTTCAAGCACTATGGTATTGGCGCTGAAAACAAAAAAGATGAAGAGAGCAAATCCAAAGGTGATACTCAGGTGCCTGGAGTCACCGCCAAGGGCAAGGCGGCCGCAGCCGTTGCCGGCAGCACCACACCCAAGCTGACCTAAGGGATTCAATCATGACCGATGGTTTGCGCCTGCTGCTGGATATTCGGCAGGAGAGGGACACGGTTTTTCTGACCCTGGATGACGGTGAAGCCCTGGAACTGGCTTCCAGCTCGGTTCCAAAGGATTTGCCTGAAATTGGGGGGAGCATCAGCTCCCCCCTTTTGGCTGAACTCCGGTTGGCTGCACAACGCAAGAAAGTGGCCAGGCGGATTTTTTCCCTTCTGGACCGCCGTTTGATGCCGGTGGCCAAAATCAGAGGGAAATTGCTGGATGAGGAATTTCCCGAAGCGGCCATTGATACGGTGCTGGAACAGATGCGCCAACAAGGGTTATATTCCGATCACGTTTATGCCGCTGCCTACTGCCGAGATACTCTGTCCACAAAACTGGTGGGCAGACGTTATCTGGAGAGCAAACTCTGGGGCCGACAGGTAGCCATGGAAATTGCCCGAGAGGTGGTGGCCGAGAACCTCGATGAAGAAACAGAGGCCGAATTGGCCCACAAGGCGGCCCAATGGAAATGGCAACGGATGCGGGGCCAATTCGATCGCAAAGCTGAAGAAAAAGTAGCTCGTTATCTTGTGGGGCGAGGTTTTCCCACTGGTTTGGCCTGGAAGGCAGTGCGGCAAAACAAACCCCATTTGGAGGAAGAATATTGAAAATCCTGGTCACAGGCAGCGAAGGGATGTTGGGGCAGGCGGTGATGACCCGGTTGGCCTCCACCCATGAATTGACCGGCGTGGATCTGGCTGATGCCGACCTCACCCAAGCCGACCAGGTTCAAGCTCTCTTTCAACGCATAAATCCTGAATGGGTCATTCATTGTGCGGCCTGGACCGATGTGGATGGGGCGGAAACTGCCCGGGAAGCCTGCCTGGCCGTGAACAGTCTGGCCACCGAACTGATGGTTGAGAACTGCGACCGCATACAGGCTGGTCTGACCTTCATCAGCACCGATTATGTTTTCAACGGCCAGGGTGGGGTCATGGGTTATGCCGAAAACGAGAAGCGTGACCCCATCAACTACTATGGATTGACCAAGGCCCGTGGTGAAGAAGCCGTTGAAGCCATGAAAGGACCTTGGCAAATCGTCCGCACCAGCTGGCTGTTTGGTGATGGAGCCACAAATTTCCCCAAAACCATTGGCCGACTGCTGAAAACCAGGCCCCAATTGAAAGTTGTAGCTGACCAGAGGGGATGCCCCACCTATGCTGACGACTTGGCCGACATCCTGGGTTTTCTTGTATCTTCTGACAAGCGTGGTATCTTCCACGGGACCAATTCCGGCCAATGCACCTGGTTTGACCTGGCGCGCGAAGTTGCCGGTTTGATCAGTGTTGATGCCCAACGCATTGCCGCCTGTCCGGGCAGCGAGTATCCAACTGCTGCCGAGCGACCCGCCTGTTCAGTTTTGCAGAGTCACCGCTTGGAAGCTGCCGGCTGTCCCGAGCGAGATTCGTGGCAGGGTGCTGTGGCGCGTTACATCCACCTTTTGGAATCGGGCCAGGCCCGACATCCCTGATATCTCGCAGGAAAGGATCCTGGAACGTTATGGTTCAGAATTCCGAAAATGTCCGCCGTGAGGCGGCATCAGCTTTTTTTCATAAGACAGTTTCGGATCTGAAAGACACCCTGGCGCGTCTGGATGAGTCGCATTTCTCCGCGGTCCACGCCCTGGCTGAAGATGTTCTCACTGCCTGGGAAAAAGGTGGAAAATTGATGATTTGCGGCAATGGTGGCAGTGCGGCTGACAGCCAGCACATTGCTGCTGAACTGGTGGGCCGCTTTTTGGCTGAGCGTCCGGGCTATGCGGCCCTGGCCCTGACCACCAACTCTTCAGTGCTCACTGCAGTGGGCAACGACTATGGTTTCGATCATATTTTTTCCCGCCAGGTTCAGGGACTCGGTGGTCCAAATGATGTTCTGTTGGTGATATCCACTTCAGGAAATTCCGCCAATTGCTTGCTGGCTTTGCAGGAAGCGCGTACCAAGGGCATGAGAGTGCATGGCTTTCTGGGCAAGGATGGGGGAAAGCTGCTTTCGCTGGTGGACTCGGCCCTGGTGGCTCCCAGCGCTCAAACCCCCCGCATTCAGGAAGTCCACATAACCATGGGGCACTTGCTTTGCCAGGTTCTGGAAGATTGGGTGCAGGACAGTGGTTGAGACCAACGATGTTGAAGGCATTCCAGACGGTGTACGGGTGGCCTTGATTCATGACTGGTTGACTGGCATGCGCGGTGGCGAGAAGTGCCTGGAAGTCATGGCCGAAATGTTTCCCCAGGCAGATCTTTTTACTCTTCTGCACTTGCCGAGGCGGGTATCTCCGGTGCTGGAAAACCGAACCATCCATACTTCGTTCGTTCAGAAGCTTCCTTCAGCGGAAAAAATTTACCGTTGGGCATTGCCCTTTTTTCCCCGAGCCATCGAATCTTTTGACCTTTCCGGGTACGATCTGGTTTTCTCCAGCAGTCATTGCGTGGCAAAAAGTGCTATTCCAGCACCCGATGCCTTGTCGGTGTGTTACTGCCACACACCCATGCGTTATGTGTGGGATCGATTTGATGATTATTTCGGCAACAAAGTATTTCCAGTGCGCCAGATGATTGCCGGACAGGCTGCTCGTTTGCGGCGTTGGGACAAAGATACCGCAGGGCGCGTCCATCACTGGTTGGCCAATTCAACAGTGGTGCGCGGTCGAATAATAGACTGGTACTCGGTGGCTTCCCACGACGTAAATGTGGTGCATCCGCCTGTGGATGTGGGGCGGTTCAAAACAGCCGACCAATTGCCTTTACCCAATGGTTTGGTCAGTGGTGGATATGACCTTGTGGTGTCGGCACTGGTGGCCTATAAAAGAATTGATCTGGCTGTCCTCGGTGCCATTGAAGCAGGCCGAAAATTGGTAGTCGTTGGCAAAGGGCCAGAACTGGAGCGGCTCATTGTCCTGGCGGAGCGAAGTGATGATCCAGGTCTGGTTTATTTTGCAGGGGCAGTTTCCGATGCGGATCTGCCGGCCTACTACGCCCACTGTCGTTGCTTTGTTTTTCCGGGCCTGGAAGACTTTGGCATCACTCCTTTGGAGGCCACTGCTTCAGGGCGCCCGGTGGTAGCTTTTGGTGAAGGCGGAGTTCTCGATACGGTTGTTGAAGGGCTGAATGGTTTGTTTTTTCAGGAACAAACAGTCGAGGCCCTGGCTGCCGCCCTGAATGATCCTGTGCTGGATCAGTCATGGGATGGCGATGCAATGATCGAGCATGCCACGGGCTTCAGCCGTGATCGTTACCGACGTGAAATGGAAAAAGAAATTGTTCAAGCCTGGCAACGGCATCAGGCACAGCTGCGGGAAGAGAGTATTGGTGACTGAGACAGGCCAAGGCAGAGAACGGGCTTTTGACGCCATTATTCTGATCGTCATCGATTTGTTGATGCTGGAGTCTGCCTTTCTCATCACCTATTGGTTTCGCTTTTACAGTGGTTTTTGGTTGGTCCCTTTGGGCATTCCACCTCTGAGCTTGTACCTCTCGGTCAGTGCTTTGATTCTGTTGATTTTTTTCAGCATTTTCTATGGATCAGGCATGTACACCCTCCGTGGTGGTCGGACTTTGGTGGATGATCTTCTGGGGTTGTTCAAAGGTGTTGTTCTGGCCAGCCTTTTGGTTTTGGCTCTTGTTTTTTTTCTCAAGGTTCTGGCTTTTAGCAGATCTTTCTTCGGACTTTTTTTTCTGGCAACCTTTGGCTTTCTAACTCTTGGTCGGATCCTGGCCAGGGCTTTTCTGCGATCTGTTTTGCACCGGGGGGGAACTGGAATTCGCACCCTTGTTGTGGGGACCAGCCCCATGCGCGCCCGATTGTTGCATCTGGTGAGGGAGCTGCCGGGATTTTCCATCCAACCGGTGGGGTGGCTGTCCACACCTGGAGATATCAAGTTGGCCGGTGTTGACAGGGATGAAGGGCAGGCCTCTGTTTTGGATGCCTCAGGTCGACGAAAGCCCCGTCCTGAAACTGCCGAGATTCCGCTTTTGGGTGAAGTGTCAGAGGTGCGGTCCGTGGTCGTTGAACATCACATCGACCTTGTGGTGCTTACGGTTCCCTTTGAGCAATTGCCCCTTATTCAGAAGATTGCCGGTGAGCTGTCCAATCTCAATGTTGATTTGCAGTTTGTACCGGATCTGATGGCCTTGCATACCAGTAGAATGCGTTTGAAGGACATCGGGGGAATTCCTTTTATTTCTGTTCGCGAAGAAGCCCTCAGTGGTGCGGATCGCATTGTCAAAAGAACTTTCGATTTGATGGCCAGTGGGCTGGGACTGATTTTCCTGTTGCCCTTGCTCCTGGTGCTGGGATTCCTGGTGAAAATCTCTTCACCCGGACCTGTTTTTTATCGCCAGAGGCGAATGGGTCGTGATGGCCGGGAATTTGACATGGTCAAGTTTCGCACCATGCGATCCGATGCCGAGCAAAAGAGCGGGCCGGTTTGGACCACCGAGTCCGACCCCAGAGTGACACCGGTTGGCGGCATTTTTCGGCGCTACAGCCTGGATGAATTCCCCCAGTTGTGGAATGTGCTGCGAGGTGAAATGAGCTTGGTTGGGCCGCGACCGGAACGCCGGGTTTTTGTGGAAGAATTCAGCCGGACCATGCCTCGCTATTTTGAACGGCATAGGGTTCAATCCGGGTTGACCGGTTGGGCCCAGGTGCATGGCCTGCGGGGAAACACCAGCATTGAGGACCGAACCTTATACGACCTGCACTATGTCGAAAACTGGTCTTTAGCTTTGGATATTCGCATACTGCTGATGACCATTCACCATGTCTTGCGGGGGGAGAACGCCTACTGATGAGCATCTGGATGGCCTTTTTGGAAAACTTGCGACCCCGGCAGTGGACTAAGAACCTGCTGTTGTTTGCCGGGGTTATTTTTGCCAGAGAGTTGGGGAATTCTGCCTGCGTGAAACGTGCCGTGCTGGGAGCTGTTGTTTTTTGTTTCTGCTCTGGTGTGGTTTACGTCTTCAATGATCTGGCGGACCAGGAATTGGACCGTAAGCATCCCACCAAACGAAATCGGCCCATTGCATCGGGTCGCTTACCGGCCCCCTTGGCCTTCAAAATGGGTGGAACTCTCTTGGCATTATGCCTGGCGGCTGCCTGGGCTCTGGGGCCACTCTTTCTGGGTGGTGTGTGTGTTTTCTTCCTCTGGAATTGGCTCTATACCCGTTGGTTAAAAAAGCTGCCTATTCTGGATGTTTCCGGCATCGGCATGAGTTTTGTTATTCGGGCCACAAGTGGTGTTCTGGTGCTCTTGCCTTCCTGTCCCGAGGTGAGGATTTCACCCTGGTTGCTGTTGTGCACCTTCTTTCTGAGTCTTTTCCTGGGATTCTGCAAGAGACGTGATGAGTTCCTGAAAATCGGACCCCAAAGGAGCGAAACCCGACCGGTGTTGCGAGGGTACACCGAACCCATGCTCAACGCCCTGATCGGAATCAGTTTGGGGATGACAATGATGATGTACGGGCTTTACACGGTTTGGCCTGATACCATCGAACAATTCGGAACCAATCACCTGATTTACACCATTCCATTTGTGCTGGCCGGTATGGGCCGATATTTGTATCTGGTTTATCAGGAGGACCGTGGTGGCAAACCTCATGAAATTCTTTTGAATGATTTGCTGTTGCAGGCCTTGGTGATCGGTTGGATTGTATCTGCCATCAAAATCATCGGAACTTGATTCTTTTTCCTGGAGGTCACCATGCGACCTGTGGTCGCCCTGCTCAAAGCCCGCCCTGAAACCATAGCAGATGACTATGGCCGGTTGCTGGGTCTGATTGATTTTGGGGCTCAAAATGGTATTGAGGATATTCTTTTGGCCACCGAAGCCAGACAGCGGAGCTGGTTTCCTGGTTTGGTTTGCCCTCCCTGGCAAGTAGCCGGGGTCCTGGAATCGTTGAATGGTTCCCATGAGATACCCACTGCCAAGCCAACAATGATTCCAGTGACTGATTCTGGTCCGATCCCTTGCCAATCCGGGCAGAAATGGGGGTGGGAGGAAACCCTTGCCCTTCAATCCATGACGACAATGGGGGCTGATGATTTGGAAACGGTTTCCTACCGACCGGAGAATCTTATGCCTGCCCTGGAAGGGGT
>JAUUYW010000444.1 GCA_030590265.1 Candidatus Krumholzibacteriia bacterium | reverse complement strand
TGAAATTCAGTGCTTTCCTGCAGTAAAGAAAAAGGACTCAAATGATGACCTGAAGGCTATCACACGGGGTTGGTATTATCAACACAGCCCGGAAACACCCAGTTCTAGAACAAGGTGTAGATGAAAGGCGCCATGGCCTGGCCAGAAAAAATCAGAACGCCGAGGATCAAAAGGACAACCACAGTGGGAATCATCCACCAGGCCTTGTTCTGCCTGGCAAAGCTCCACAACTCGCGAAAAAGGGAGCCAAGATGAAGGAATTTGTTCACGGCAGCCTTTCAGGAAACAAATGAATGCCCACCGGGTGGGCCGGGTGGCGAAAAAATCAATCCAGCGGAAATTCCTTTTGCCACTGCTCGCAGCGGTCTTGCCAAACGGGCTGTTGGGTCTTGTCCAACAGGTAGTCTCCCAAAACCAGGAAGTCCATTTCCGTGCGCCGAAAACAATGGTAGGCATCTTCCGGTGTGCAGACGATGGGCTCACCCCGGACGTTGAACGACGTATTGATAATGATACCGTAACCCGTGCGTTTCTCAAACTCGGAGATGATTCGGTGGTACCGGGGATTGGTTTGGGCACTGACCGATTGAATGCGGGCGGAATAATCCACGTGGGTGATGGCCGGGATATCGGATCTCACTTCGTTGACTGTGGTGATGAGATCTTCGTCATCGTTGTCGTTGTTCTCAATTACCGCAGGCGTGGGTTTTTGGCAGCGCGAAGGCTGAACCTGGGCCACCAGCAACATGTAGGGCGACGGACGGTCGATGTCGAAAAAATCGCTGATTCGTTCCTCCAGGCAAGATGGAGCAAAGGGCCGGAACGATTCGCGGTATTTGATTTTCAAGTTCAGCACCGATTGCATTTCCGTGGAGCGCGCATCGCCGATGATGGAACGATTGCCCAGGGCCCTGGGTCCGAATTCCATGCGCCCCTGGAACATGCCGACAACCTTTTGCTGATCCAACAACTCGGCCACGCGCTGCTCCAGCGAACCGGTTCCCAGCTTGACGTAGGGAAGTTGGTGATGGTCCAACCACTCCTGGATTTCATCGTTGGAATATTCAGGGCCCAGATAGGCGCCGAACATCATGTCGTTTTTTTCATCCGCCGGACGAGGATTGTCCAGGGCCTGGTACCACAAGTGCATGGCAGCACCCAGGGCACCACCGGCATCGCCGGCCGCAGGCTGAATCCAGATGTTTTCAAAAGGCCCTTCCCGCAAAATTCGCCCATTGGCCACACAGTTCAAGGCCACGCCGCCGGCCAGGCAAAGGTTCTTTTGCCCCGTAACCTGGTGGGCGTAGTTCACCTGTTTGAGCACTATTTCTTCGGTAACCAGTTGAATGGAACGGGCAATGTCCATTTCCCGGCGGGTCATGGGCGACTCTGGCTGGCGGGCGGGGCCGCCGAAGAGGTCGGCAAATTTGTCGTTGGTCATGGTCAGACCATCGAGGTAGCCGAAATATTCCATGTTCAATCTGAAGGAACCATCCTCACGAATATCGATGAGGTTGTCGCGGATCAGGTCGGCATAGACGGGCTCGCCATAGGGAGCCAAACCCATGAGTTTGTACTCTCCCGAATTGACCCGGAAGCCCGTGAAATAGGTCAAGGCGGAGTAGAGCAGGCCCAGGGAATGGGGAAAATGAATCTCTTCCAGAAGATCCAGGGTGTTGCCCTGGCCAACCCCTAGACTGGTGGTGGTCCATTCACCGACTCCATCGGTGGTCAGCACGGCAGCGGATGAAAAAGGGCTGGGAAAGAAGGCGCTCGCGGCATGGGATTCGTGGTGTTCGCAGAAATACAATTGACCGGCTTTGCCGGCACCCGCCTTTACAAGAGAAGATTCAATGTCAGCCGGGATCCACAGTTTTTCCTTGAGCCAGAGAGGGACGGCCTGCAGAAAGGGAGCCAATCCGCGAGGCGCCGTGCCAAAGAAGGTTTTCATGATGCGGCTGAACTTGGTCAACGGTTTGTCGTAAAAAATCACCGCGTCGAGTTGGTTTTTCCCTACACCGCCTTCAGCCAGGCAGTAGCGCACCGCGTGATGGGGAAAGGATGAGTCATGTTTCTTGCGGGTGAAGCGCTCTTCCTGGGCTGCGGCGATAATTTTACCGTCGTTGATCAGGCAGGCGGCCGAATCGTGATAGTAAGCGGAAATACCGAGGATGTTCATTTGGCTTCATCCTCTTCTTGCCAACCAACAGCGCCCACTGGTCGCAGGGATGTGCGGGCGGCTTTGCTCTCTCTAAGAAATTGTTTGTCGATGTTGTCATCGCGGGCCCGTCGAGCTCGGGGAATCCAATAGGTCCATTGCGGCTCCCTGAGGCCCCTTTGCAAAGGATCGCGTTTTTGCAGACGCAAAAGCAGGGCCGCTGGAGTCATGAAAAGATAGAAGAAGGGAACCATCAGAAGGTAAAGCAGAATGCGGCCTACAAACTGTCCCAGTCCTTGTCCGAAAGCATGCACTCGAGCATAGGCCGCCGGAAGGAAAATTCCCAGCAGCATGATCACGGTGGCCAAACCGATGACCACCATGGCGGATACTTGATGACCCAAAACAAAATATAGGAACAGACCAAAGATGCTCATGATGGCTGATTGCAACAGGGCCCGGCGCAACAGAGAGCCACGGCTCCCTTGGTCGCCGGTTCTTTCAGCAGCATCTTCTCGCCAGTTCCAGGTGGTTTGTTTGGTGTTCATGAGACAGAAGTATACAGCAAACCTGGACGGCGAGAAAGTTATGGGTTCAAGGATCTAAAAATAACAAAAAACCGGGACCCGGAAAATCCCGGGCCCCATTGGAAAACACAATCAACCAATCAACTCAAATACTCCGCCAAAACAGGTCCCTGACAACACTCCCGAATCTTGGAAAAAGCCCGATTCCGAATTTGTCGCACCCGTTCCCTGGACAATTTTATGGAAGTCCCTATTGCCTCAAGGGACATCCGTTTGTTGC
>JAUUYW010000253.1 GCA_030590265.1 Candidatus Krumholzibacteriia bacterium | reverse complement strand
GCCACCTTCTTTGATACCCCCACCAATCTTGAAAACAAGATCCTCAATGGTGGTGCCCATGGGCACTTCGGCCAGTCCACCTTTGACCACTCGGCCGGTGAGAGCAAAGACCTTGGTCCCTTTGCTTTTTTCGGTGCCGTAAGCGGAATAGGCCGCCGCACCCTGACGAATGATCCAGGGGATGTTGGCAAAGGTTTCAACGTTGTTGTTGTTGGTGGGTTTTTGCCAAAGGCCAGCCTCGGCCGGGAATGGGGGGCGGATGCGGGGCATGCCGCGCTGGCCTTCAATGGAGGCGAACAAAGCGGTCTCTTCACCGCAAACAAAAGCACCGGCACCCTGCTTGATCTTCATGTCAAAATCAAATCCGGAGTCCATGATGTTTTTGCCCAGGAAACCTTTTTCGCGGGCCGCGGCCAGGGCGATCTCGAGGCGTTTGATGGCCAGGGGATATTCGGCCCGGCAGTAGATATAACCATGAGTGCCGCCAATGGCCTTGGCACAGACAATCATGCCTTCAAGCACGGCGTGGGGGTCGCCTTCGAGTACGGAGCGATCCATGAAGGCCCCGGGATCACCTTCGTCTGCGTTGCAGACCACATATTTCTTATCGCCCTCATAGCCGGCGCAGAAGGACCATTTCAAACCCGTAGGGAAACCCGCACCGCCACGACCCCGGAGCCCGGAATCTTTGACTTCCTGGACGACTTCTTCCGGAGTCATTTCGGTCAGGACTTTGCGCGCGGCTTCATAACCACCGCTGGCTATATAATCGTCAATGCTTTCGGGATCAATATTACCGCAATTGCGCAGCACAATGCGTTCCTGCAGATCCAGGTAGATGGCTTCTTCACCTTTGGTGGAGGCATCTTCTTCAATGCAATAAATGAAATTCTCATCGACGATGCGCTCGTCATTCAATACATGACGCTGCACGATTTGTTCGGCACTTTTGGCATCGACGCCACCATAGATGACCCGGCTTTTGCCGTCGTCGATTTCCACCAGAGGTTCGCGAAAACACATGCCGATGCAACCGGTGATACTCAGTTCGCATTGATCGGGATGCTCGGCCACCAGGTCGTCCAAACGGTCATACACCGCCTGGGCTCCGGCCGAGAGTCCGCATGTGCCCATACCTACGATTATTTTCTTCATTGATGGTGCTCCTATAAGGGGTGCGGACCCTTAGCTCTTGGCCTTGGTGTCGACGGATTTGCGTGCATGCCTGGCTACCTTGCGCACAAGTTTGCGCGTGGATGCCGGGTTGAGGGAACCATGGGTGTCGTCGTTGACCATGACCACCGGGGCCAGGGAACAACAACCGATGCAGGCCACGGTTTGCAAGGTGAACAGCCCGTCTTCTGAAGTATCGCCAACACCGACACCGATTTCGTCTTCAATGGTTTCGATGATCATTTTGGCGCCCGATACATGGCAGGCAGTGCCAGCACAGGCCCGGATCACAAACTTGCCCATGGGACGCAAACGGAATTGGCTGTAAAAAGTGATGACTCCGTAGATTTCCGATTCGGGGATACCGGTGACACTCGAGGTGTAACTGATGGCGCGGCGGGGAATGTAGCCGAAGTGATCCTGAGCCGACTGCAGCAGGGGAATCAGTTCTCCCGGTGCGCCGTCGTATCGCCAAAGCCTATAGCTGAAGTTCTCCTGCTGGGTGACCATTCCATGTTCCTTTCTGGACCATTTGCCGATCGCCGACCAGAAATTGGTCGGCGATCGTAAGGAGCACCTGACCTGGCCTGAAAAATATCAGGAGGCCGGATTGTCAGTCTTCAATCAGTTTGATCACCTTGGCTTCTCTTACGCGCAAAACGCCGTCGATCTGCGAGAGCTTTTCGATGACCCGAGGCGTGCGCCCCATGGCTCCGAATCCGGTGATCATGCCCACGAGCTTGGTGCCGTTTTCGATGACGTCGCAGAAAACCACTTCGTCCACAAAGAAGACGGTGGTGAAAATTTTCTGAATGGCGTCGGGATCGATGTCGACGATGATGTAGCTGATGGTGCCGGGGTTGGTGTGTTCCTGTTTGCCGCCTTCGCTGCGCACGGCTTTTTGGTAGCTCTCGATGAACTGATCCACGTCGCGGTCCAGCTTGGGCCGTTCCACCTGGCTCATGGACACAACTTCGAGACCATCAAAAGCCTCCACACGATCAAAAATCTCCTGCACTTCTTCCATGGTCTCGCCACGGGCCAGCAGGATGATATCAAAATCACCACGCACCGCGTCACAGCTGACAATGCCATCCAGCCGGTACAGTCTGTCGTATGTATCCAGGCTGTTTTCCAGGTCGGTGAGTTTTACCGTGAGGTAGGCACTGACTGACTCGCGCATGCCGTCGTCTTCGGTGTCGGCAACAGCAGTGGTGGAGGTTTGTCCGGGGGAGAGTTCTTCCAGAGCTTCGACCAGCTCGGAAATTTCAAAAGGTTTGTCCAAAAAGCCGGTGTTTTCTTCGGAAAGAGCGGTGACTTCGAGGCGCTCATCGCCAAATCCGGTGATCACCAGAACCGGCAGTTCAGGGTACTGGTTTTTGATCACTTTGAGGATCTTCAGGCCGTCAATGTCAGGCATGAAAATGTCTGTGACCATGTAGTCATAGGCCAGGCCTTTTTGCCGGGCCTGGTTCAATTCGTGGATGGCGCTCAGCCCGTCAGGGCAGGCCACCACACTGTAATCTTCCTGAGTCAGACCGACGGTAAGATTCCTGCGAATCTCAGCTTCGTCATCGATGATAAGTACGCGACCTTTCAAGGCTTTCCTCCTCTTTGGAAGCTTTTTTTAGCTTATGGCAACGTTATGTTTCTGGCCTTGTTAAATCAAGAACAGAATGTGTTAGCGAACATCAGCTCTTTCGGTTGAAAGGGCACTCTCAAGATCGCTCCAGCGACCCGAACTGAGGTACATGTTGATGGACTTCGCAGCTTGCCGTCCGTGGCCCATGGCCAGGATGACGGTGGCTGCGCCCAGCACGATATCTCCACCGGCAAAAACCCCGGGTATGTTGGGCTGGCTGGTGGCTTCATTGACTACAATGCCTCCCCAGCGTGTGACTTCCAGTTCAGGGAAATCTCGGGGAACCAACGGGTTTGGACTGTTGCCGATGGCCACGATAACCACGTCGACGTCTTCGATGAATTCGGTACCGGGCATGGGAACCGGGCTGCGTCGTCCTGAGGCATCTGGTTCGCCAAGTTTCATCTTCAAAAGTTCGATTCCCGTGAGCCAGTTCTCGTCATTTCCCAGGAACCTCAGCGGGTTTTGCAAAGTATGGAAATCCACCCCTTCTTCCTTGGCGTGGTGGATTTCTTCAATGCGGGCCGGCATCTGTTCTTCGGCGCGACGGTAAACAATCAGGGAGCGTTTGGCACCCATCCGCAAAGCGGTGCGGGCGCAATCCATAGCCACGTTGCCACCGCCGATGGTGGCCACCGATTTGCCGGTGATCAATGGCGTATCGGTTTTGGGAAAACTGTAGGCCTGCATCAGGTTGGCCCGGGTGAGATATTCGTTGGCGGAATACACGCCCAACAAGTTTTCCCCGGGGATTTTCATGAAGCGAGGTAAGCCTGCTCCGGTGCCCACGAATACTGCATCAAAATCTTCGACGATCTTTGACATGGGGGCGGTTTTACCCACCACAAAGTTGTATTTGAATTGGACACCAAGCTTTTCGAGGTAATCAATCTCCTTCTGCACAATGGCCTTGGGCAGACGGAACTCGGGAATACCATAAATAAGGACGCCGCCGGCTTTGTGAAAAGCCTCAAAGACAACGATTTCGTGCCCAAAGCGGATCAAATCACCGGCCACGGTCAAGCCGGCGGGGCCACCACCAACGATGGCGACCTTTTTACCCGTGGGCGCGGGTTTTGGGGGAAGTGGGATTTCGCCGTTCTCGCGCTCCCAGTCTGCCAAGAAGCGTTCGAGCCGACCGATATTCACTGCTTGGGTGGGATCCTTGCGGGCCTTGCCGATGGTGCAGGTCAGCTGGCATTGTTCTTCCTGGGGGCAAACCCTGCCGCAAATGGCCGGCAAAAGGTTTGTCTCCTTGATTTTGGCCACTGCACCGGCAAAATCACCATCCTCAATGAGTTGAATAAAGGCCGGGATATCGATGCCTACAGGGCAACCTTCGGTGCAAAAGGGACGCTTGCACTGAATGCAGCGTTTAGCTTCGAGCACGGCCATTTCAGCTGTATAGCCTGTGGGGACTTCATCCACGTTAAGGACCCGCAGTTTTGGGTCTTGTTGGGGCATGTCAACAGGATCGATTTGCATCCTTTCTTTTTTCTTCATTTTTCTTCCCCTTTGACTGCGTTTTCCAGCTTGCAACCACTCTCACCCATATAATGGTCCAGGGAGTCTTTCTCGAAGGATTTGTACATGGTCAGACGGCTCATCATCTCGTCGAAATCAACCAGGTGGCCGTCAAACTCGGGACCATCCACACAGGCAAATTTGGTTTCGCCGCCCACGGTGACCCGACAGCCACCGCACATGCCGGTGCCATCGACCATGATGGGGTTCAGGCTGACCAGACAGGGGATTTCAAGTTTCTTGGTCAGGAGGCTGACAAATTTCATCATGATAGGAGGGCCCATGCAGACGCAGAGGTCAAAAGTGCCACCATCATCCACAAGTTTCTGAATGGCATCGGTGACCAACCCTTTCATGCCGTAGGAACCATCATCAGTGGTGATGAGGATCTCATCGCTCGCATCCTTCATTTCTTCTTCGAGGATTAAAAGGTCCTTGGTCCTGGCTCCGAGGATGCTGGTAACCTGGTTGCCAATTTCTTTCATGGCCTTGGTCACCGGATACAAAGGCGCGGTGCCGATGCCGCCGCCGACACACAGAACGTTGCCGACTTTTTCAATGTGAGTGGGCTCTCCCAAAGGACCGCAAATGTCGGGAATGGAATCACCGACCTTGAGTTGGGCCATTTCCAGAGTGGTCTTACCCACCGACTGAACGATGAGAGTGACGCTGCCTTCTTCTTTGTCCACATCGGCAATGGTCAGGGGAATACGCTCGCCCTCGTCGTTGACCCGGATAATCACAAATTGACCGGGCTGACGGTATTGGGCGACATCGTAGGCTTCGAAGCGATAGAGGTGGACGTTGGGTCCGAGGATGGTGTGTTCGAGGACTTGGTGCATCGAATGGTCCTTTCTCGTGGAGATAAAGGAACCCAGGCTTCGTTTTCGGAATAACAGGAAGGAAAGCCACCCGATGAACTGCCCAGGTGCAGTACGCACTAGATGTACAAAGTATTATATGGAAAGGGGCAAATCAACTTGCAACAAGGCTACTATGGGGAGATGCAATGGCCCAATCCCATTGGGAGCAAT
>JAUUYW010000352.1 GCA_030590265.1 Candidatus Krumholzibacteriia bacterium | reverse complement strand
GATGTTTCGAATAGGAAAATTTGTTCCCGGTTTTTTGGGTTGCCGTATTGGGCTCCGGGTTGATGGCGGCAGCTGGTTCTGGTGCAGGGGAAGTTGCAGGAGAAGTCGCAGGCAGTGGTATCGGGATAGGCCCAGCCGGGGCCGGCGGTTCAATCAGCCGATAACCATGATTCCTGATGGTCTCAATAAAACGGGGCTCCCGCGCCTTGTCGCCAAAAATCCGGCGCAACTCACTGATGGCCCGGGTCAGAATTTCTTCCCCAACCACCGAATCACTCCAAACCTCATCCAAAAGAGCCTGACGCGACCACACCTCGCCAGGCCGATTGGCCAGGCACAGCAAAACCTGCATCACCCGCGGTTCAATGGGAATATCCCCATTGTCGCCGCTGATGCGGTTCAGGTCAGGTTGGACCAACCAGGGCCCCAGACGAAATGGAGGTGGGAAATCTTCCCGGTGATTCATGCGTATACAGCCAGTCGGATCTCAGCAGCTTTGTCGATGGTCGCCTCGAAAGCCACTGGTGAAAATATGCCCAAGTGCAATATACGGTATTTAGCCCCACTTGTAGACCCCCAAATCAGTCCAGGACTGGTATTTGTGCCGGGCCCGGGTTATGGTGTGGCCATCATCACCCACCTGAGCCCACGAGGATTTTTATGGCGCACCCTTTTTATGAAAACGGCCGCATCCAGGCCGGGCTGACCCCGGATCAATATCAGGCCGAAATGAGCCGGCAGGCCGAAACTTCCGCAAGCGGTCTGGACCCGGAAGCTGTTGAAAAACTCGAATTCACACGCCTCAATCTGCATCGCACCAATCGAATTATGCGCACCTACAAGGTTGCCGACGACATGGTCGAAATGCTCCAGGCCATCGATTCACCGCAAACCTGGATGGTGCTGACCGAACCCTGGTGCGGCGACTCCGCCCAGTGCCTGCCTCACATCACCGTCATGGCCAGCCTGAACCGAAACATTGATCTGCGCCTCATTCTCCGGGACGAAAACCTCGACCTCATGGACGACTTCCTCACCGATGGAAAACGCAGCATTCCTCGTCTGATGATTTTTGACCAGGACGGCAATGAATTGACCAGCTGGGGGCCTCGTCCCGCCGATGCCCAGGTGGTTTTCAACGATGCCAAGGCTGCCGGACTGGAAAAGCCGGGCATCCTGGAAAAACTGCATCTTTTTTACGGGCGCAACCGCGGAGCCGCTTTGGAAGAGGAGTTTCGGTATCTGCTCAGTGGTCTCAACAATCAGGCGGATAAAAAATGATCCTGCACCAGGATGAAAACTGGCTGGTTGTGGACAAACCCGAAGGCCTGGCCACCCACGCCGGCAAGCCCGGTGAACTGGGCGTGGTGGAATGGCTGGAGCTTCATCACGGTTTGAAAACCTACGTGGTTTCTCGACTGGATCGTGGCACCAGTGGGGCCTTGTTGTTGGCCTTGAGTCCCGAAGCATCGGCCCAGGCCCAACGCATCCATGAAGAAGGCGAGGCGGTCAAAACCTATGAGTTTTTATCAGCCGCAGTTTCCGAACAGGAAAAATGGGAATGTGATGAAGCCCTCGACGGCAAAACCGCCCACACCGGATTCACCCGGATCGAAACTCTGGGCACGGTCAACTCTCCAGCTGGACCAGTGACACTGACCCTTTATGAAGCGCGCATCAAACGAGGGCGCAAGCACCAGATTCGGCGGCATGCTGTGGCTGGTGGCGTGCCTGTTTTCGGGGACGACAAGTACAGCACACACCGTCATGACCGCCTGTGTTTGCATTGCCGAACTTTGTACTGGCCCGGCATTGACCACCTGCTGGAATCGCCTCGGCCCGCATCTTTTGACGCCATCGCTGCCGGTGACCTCACTCCTGCCGGTTTGGGGTTTGCTCTTTGCCGGGACCGACGGCTGGATTGGTTGCCGACCATCACCAACACCTTCCGCGCCGTGCATCGCGATGAAATCAAAGGCCTGCCCGCGGCCGTGGATGTTTATGGTGATTATTTCGACGCTGTCTGGTTCGACGAAACCGCCGACCCCATCAAGGCCGCCGAGAAATTTGACCCGGTGCTGGAAAAAATATGCCGCCTATACGGCTGTCAGGGTGGCACTGTCCGCACCCATCGGCGCAATCCGCATCAACGCCAGCTGGTGACCGAAACCCGGCTTTTCGGCAAAACACCGCCCGATTTTTTCACGGTGCGGGAGCACGATCTTCAGTATGAAATCAGCCTCACCAAAACCCAGCACACGGGCCTGTTTCTCGATCAACGCGACACTCGTCGAAGGCTTTTTCTGGCAGCAGAAGGCAAACGTCTGGCCAATCTTTTTGCCTACACCTGTTCTTTCGCCGTGGCTGCTGTGGCCGGAGGTGCGGAAGTGGCTTTTTCGGTGGATCTGGCCAAACCCGGCCTCAACACAGGAAAATCCAACTTTGTTTTGAACGGGTTGGCCGAAAGCGGGCGGGGAAAATTCATCCAGGAAGATGTTCGGCGCTGGTTCGATCGGCAGCTTCGCCGTCTTGAAGAAAAACCGGATGAGTGGCAACCATTGGACCTGGTGGTCTGCGACCCTCCGGTTTTCGCGTCTTCCAAAAAAGGTGGGAAATTTTCCGTGGAAGCCGAGTGGCCCCGATTGGCCGAGACCTCTCATCGTTTGCTGTCACCTGGCGGACAGGCGGTGTTCGCCAACAATCATCGAACCGGTGATCATGCGGCCTATCAGCGGGAGCTGACTTCGCGTTTTGCCCAGGTCCAGGATCTTCGACCGCCCCTGGACTTTCCGGTTGCCGAGGGGCGGCCGCATCATGTGCGCATTTTCTGGTGTGTGAAATGATCAGTTGGCGTTGATCATTCCCACTTCCAGAACGTTCAGGATGGGTGAATAGGACTCATCCAGCCGTTCCGCGAAAGGTGCCAGCGAAGCCCTGATCGGCTCGGGGAGACCTTCTTCCCACAGAAGTCGGCGGCGAGCCGCTTTCATGGCGGCTTTTTCTTCCTCCAGCAATGGGCCCTGGCTTTCCAAACTGCCGTCGGCATCGTTCAATTCGGAAATCTGGTTGATCAGAAAACTCATCTGCAAGGTGTGCAGATGGCGACGAATTTCCCGCTCGCGTTTTTCGCGGACATTGTCTTCATCGTCGTTGGTTTCAACCTTCCATCTGATACCCGAGTCTCCGTCATCATCATCATCGGGACCGGTCATCTGGAAACTGGGGCCATCGGTGAGGTCTTTTTCCAAATAGGCAAAGTAGGCCATGGAATAGATGTAGGTGTATTCGCCCACACCCATACCCTGATCCAGAAGGTGTTCGTTGCGGTCGTTGATAAAAGCCAAAGTGGCGGGAATAAGGGTCATCCCGGCTTTGATTTTATCCAGCACACTGGATTTGCTGCCCTTGTTTTCATCGCCAGTGTTCTTGTCACCATCGAGGGTTATCAGGATTCCTGCCATTTTATCGCGGGATTCAGCCGTGGCCTCGCGGGCGGCCAGGAAAACCTCCATGCGATCATAAGAAATGGATCCGTCCGCCGCCGGAGTGAAATCATGGGTCGACCCGAAGGCGGTTTCCAGGGCCTCAAAACTTTCATCAATGGACTCGGCTTCCCCCACCACATCCTTGATGGCGAAATACAATCCTCCACCAATGCCCGCCGTGATCAAAATCATCAGCCCACAGCCAATGCCGCAGCCGATGAACCACTTTTTCGAAGTGCTTGCCATGAACGTCTCCCTTTATTCAATTTCCGTAACACTGCCGGTATGACAATCGAGAATGTTCTTGTCGGGATCGGTGATGTATTCGTACCCATCGTAAAGGGTATAGGCACCGTAAATGATGACCGCCAAAGCTGCCAGACGAATCATCACCACCCTCAGGCCACCCCTCTGGAACAGGCTGACAAAAAAG